>NZ_QLTL01000012.1:0-253299 GCF_003269045.1 Pseudomonas sp. URMO17WK12:I7
CCTGCACCGGTGTTGAGATGTTCCGCAAGCTGCTGGACGAAGGCCGTGCTGGCGAGAACTGCGGCGTTCTGCTGCGTGGTACCAAGCGTGACGACGTTGAGCGTGGCCAGGTTCTGGTCAAGCCAGGTTCGGTCAAGCCGCACACCAAGTTCACCGCAGAAGTCTACGTTCTGTCGAAAGAAGAAGGTGGCCGTCACACTCCGTTCTTCAAAGGCTACCGTCCTCAGTTCTACTTCCGTACCACTGACGTGACCGGTAACTGCGAACTGCCGGAAGGCGTTGAAATGGTAATGCCAGGTGACAACATTCAGATGACTGTTACCCTGATCAAGACCATCGCAATGGAAGACGGTCTGCGCTTCGCTATCCGTGAAGGCGGTCGTACCGTCGGCGCCGGCGTCGTAGCCAAAATCATCGAGTAATCACTCGACCGATTGAAAAAAACCCCCGCTCAGCGGGGGTTTTTTTTATTGGGTTGACACTAAATGGGGGCGTCTATAGAATCACGCCTCCTTTTAGCGGGCGTAGTGCGTCCGTTGGGAACAGCCTGGAGTCTGAAATCCAATGCAAAATCAGCAAATCCGTATCAGGTTGAAGGCTTTCGACCATCGCCTGATCGACCAATCCACCCAGGAAATCGTGGAAACCGCGAAACGTACTGGTGCACAAGTGCGTGGTCCAATTCCACTGCCTACCCGCAAAGAGCGTTTCACCGTTCTGGTTTCCCCGCACGTCAACAAAGACGCGCGTGACCAGTACGAGATCCGCACTCATAAGCGTGTTCTGGACATTGTCCAGCCAACGGATAAAACCGTTGACGCGCTGATGAAGCTTGATCTGGCGGCAGGTGTGGAAGTACAGATCAGCCTCGGCTAAGACTTCGGTCTAGTCGTGTAACGCTCTGAAATGGGCGGCCATAGCGGGTGAAAGCCCCGTACACTCATGAGGTTTACAACATGACTATTGGTGTAATCGGTCGCAAGTGCGGTATGACCCGCATTTTCACCGAAGAAGGTGTCTCCATTCCGGTCACGGTCATTGAGATCGAGCCGAATCGTGTCACCCAGTTCAAAACTGAAGAAACCGATGGCTACCGTGCAGTGCAAGTCACTGTCGGCGAGCGTCGTGCTTCGCGTGTGACTGCCGCTCAGGCAGGCCACTTCGCCAAGGCCAACGTTGCCGCTGGTCGCGGTGTCTGGGAGTTCCGTCTTGAAGAAGGCGAGTTCCAGGCTGGCGACTCGATCAAAGCTGAACTCTTCACTGCAGGCCAGCTGGTTGACGTTACTGGTCAGTCCAAAGGTAAAGGCTTCGCCGGTACCATCAAGCGCTGGAACTTCCGTGGCCAGGACAACACCCACGGTAACTCCGTGTCGCACCGTGTCCCAGGTTCCATCGGCCAGTGCCAGACTCCTGGTCGTGTGTTCAAGGGCAAGAAAATGTCCGGTCACATGGGCGCCGAGCGCGTGACTGTTCAGTCCCTGGAAGTAGTTCGCGTAGACGCTGAGCGCAACCTGCTGCTCGTCAAGGGTGCCGTTCCTGGCGCTACTGGCGGCGACGTGGTTGTACGTCCAGCTGTCAAGGCTCGCGGTTAAGGGGATACTGACATGCAACTTAATGTAAATGACGCTCAGGCGATCGAAGTTTCCGAACTGGCTTTCGGTGGCGAATTCAACGAGACGCTGGTACACCAAGCAGTCGTGGCCTACATGGCCGGCGGCCGTCAGGGCACCAAGCAGCAGAAGACCCGTTCCGACGTGGCTGGTGGCGGTAAGCGCCCATGGCGTCAGAAGGGTACTGGCCGTGCTCGTGCTGGTACCACCCGTGGTCCGATCTGGCGTGGCGGTGGTGTAACCTTCGCAGCTCGTCCTCAAGATCACTCGCAGAAGCTCAACAAGAAGATGTACCGCGCAGCCCTGCGCTCCATCCTCGCTGAGCTGGTGCGTAGCGACCGTCTGGTCGTGGTTCAGGACTTCGCTGTTGAAGCGCCGAAAACCAAAGATCTGCTGAACAAGCTGAACGGCATGGGTCTGAACGACGTACTGATCGTTTCCGACGCTGTTGATCAGAACCTGTACCTGGCTGCTCGCAACCTGCCGCACGTCGACGTACGTGACGTTCAAGGTTCCGACCCGGTCAGTCTGATCGCATACGAGAAGGTGTTGATCACCGTCTCGGCCGTGAAGAAATTCGAGGAGCTGCTGGGATGAACCAGGAACGCGTATTCAAAGTCCTCCTTGGCCCGCACGTTTCCGAGAAGGCTACCGTTCTGGCTGAGAAAAAAGGCCAGTTCGTATTCAAGGTTGCTACCGATGCAACCAAGCTGGAAATCAAGAAAGCTGTCGAAGGCCTGTTCAACGTAAAAGTTGAAAACGTGTCGACTGTTAACGTTCTGGGTAAAACCAAGCGTACCGCACGTGGTCTGGGCAAGCGTAATGACTGGAAGAAGGCGATCGTCTCCCTTCAGCCAGGCCAAGATCTCGATTTCAGCAGCAGTGCTGAGTAAGGAAGGGGTGCATCATGGCAATCGTTAAATGCAAACCGACTTCCCCTGGCCGCCGTTTCGTGGTCAAGGTGGTCAACAAGGAGCTGCACAAAGGCGCTCCTCACGCACCGCTGATCGAGAAAAAATCGAAGTCTGGTGGTCGTAACAACAATGGCCGCATTACCACTCGTCACGTGGGTGGTGGTCATAAGCAGCATTACCGTCTGGTCGACTTCCGTCGCAACGACAAAGATGGCATTCCAGCCACTGTCGAGCGTATCGAATACGACCCGAACCGTACTGCTCACATCGCCCTGCTGTGCTACGCAGACGGTGAGCGTCGCTACATCATTGCCCCTAAAGGCGTGAGTGCTGGCGACCAGCTGATCGCAGGTGCCCTGGCCCCAATCAAGGCCGGTAACTCCCTGCAACTGCGCAACATTCCAGTAGGTAGCACCATTCACGGCATCGAACTGAAGCCGGGTAAAGGTGCTCAGATCGCACGTTCCGCTGGTGCTTCGGCTCAGCTGATCGCTCGCGAAGGTGTCTACGTGACCCTGCGTCTGCGCTCTGGTGAAATGCGTAAAGTCCTGGCTGAGTGCCGTGCGACCCTGGGTGAAGTCTCGAACTCCGAGCACAGCCTGCGTTCGCTGGGTAAAGCTGGTGCCAAACGCTGGCGCGGCGTTCGCCCAACCGTTCGTGGTGTTGCCATGAACCCGGTTGACCACCCACATGGTGGTGGTGAAGGTCGTACCTCCGGTGGTCGTCATCCGGTATCGCCATGGGGCTTCCCAACCAAGGGTGCGAAGACCCGCGGTAATAAGCGTACCGACAACATGATCGTCCGTCGTCGCAAGTAACTAGAGGGATACGACAGTGCCACGTTCTCTGAAAAAAGGTCCTTTTATCGATCTTCACCTGTTGAAGAAGGTCGAAGTGGCGGTGGAGAAGAACGATCGCAAGCCAGTTAAAACCTGGTCGCGCCGTTCGATGATCCTGCCACAAATGGTCGGTCTGACCATCGCGGTACACAACGGTCGCCAACACGTCCCAGTTCTCGTGAACGAAGACATGGTCGGCCACAAACTGGGCGAGTTCGCCGGTACCCGCACCTATCGCGGGCACGTGGCTGACAAGAAAGCCAAGCGTTAAGGGGTAAGGAAATGGAAGTAGCCGCTAAGTTGTCGGGCGCTCGCATCTCCGCCCAGAAAGCCCGCTTGGTCGCCGACCAGATCCGCGGGAAGAAGGTGGGCGAAGCGCTCAACCTGTTGGCCTTCAGCAGCAAAAAAGCCGCTGAAATCATGAAGAAAGTCCTCGAGTCGGCCGTTGCCAACGCCGAACACAACGAAGGCGCTGACGTTGATGACCTGAAGGTCTCCACCGTCTTCGTCAACGAAGGGCGTTCGCTGAAGCGCATCATGCCACGTGCCAAAGGCCGTGCTGATCGCATCGTCAAGCGGTCTTGCCATATCACTGTCAAGGTTGCGGACAAGTAACGGAGTCGATCAGATGGGTCAGAAAGTACATCCCACTGGCATTCGCCTGGGAATCGTCAAGGAGCACACCTCCGTCTGGTACGCAGACGGTGCTACTTACGCAGATTACCTGTTGAAGGATCTGAAAACGCGTGAGTACCTCCAAGACAAACTAAAAAGCGCGTCCGTAAGCCGTATCGATATTCATCGTCCGGCTCAAACTGCACGCATCACCATCCACACCGCTCGTCCCGGTATCGTTATCGGTAAGAAAGGTGAAGATGTCGAGAAGCTGCGTCAGGACCTGACCAAGCAGATGGGTGTGCCTGTGCACATCAACATCGAAGAGATCCGCAAGCCGGAACTCGACGCTATGCTGGTTGCGCAGAGCGTAGCTCAGCAGCTGGAACGCCGCGTAATGTTCCGTCGCGCCATGAAGCGCGCCGTACAGAACGCCATGCGTATTGGTGCCAAGGGCATCAAGATCCAGGTGAGCGGTCGTCTCGGCGGTGCTGAGATTGCTCGTACCGAGTGGTATCGCGAAGGTCGTGTGCCGCTGCACACCCTGCGTGCCGATATCGACTACAACACCTACGAAGCTCACACCACTTACGGTGTGATCGGTGTGAAGGTTTGGATCTTCAAAGGCGAAGTTATTGGTGGTCGCCAAGAAGAACTGAAACCACAAGCACCAGCGCCTCGTAAAAAAGCTGCTAAGTAAGGGGTACGCCAAATGTTGCAACCAAAGCGTACAAAATTCCGCAAGCAGATGACTGGCCACAACCGTGGTCTGGCACTGCGCGGTAGCAAAGTCAGCTTCGGCGAATTCGCCCTGAAAGCTGTTGCTCGCGGTCGCCTCACCGCTCGCCAGATCGAGTCCGCACGTCGTGCGCTGACCCGTCACGTTAAGCGTGGCGGTAAGATCTGGATCCGTGTGTTCCCGGACAAGCCGATCTCCAAGAAGCCTCTCGAGGTTCGTATGGGTAAAGGTAAGGGTTCCGTGGAGTACTGGGTTGCCCAGATCCAACCAGGCAAAGTCCTGTACGAGATCGAGGGTGTTTCTGAAGAGCTGGCGCGCGAAGCTTTCGCCCTGGCTGCTGCAAAGCTGCCTCTCGCCACCTCCTTTGTTAAGCGGACGGTGATGTGATGAAAGCGAATGAACTTCGTGAAAAATCTGCACAGCAACTGAATGAGCAACTGCTCGGCTTGCTGCGCGACCAGTTCAATCTGCGTATGCAGAAAGCAACTGGCCAGTTGGGGCAGTCGCACCTGCTCTCGCAAGTTAAGCGTGACATCGCTCGCGTGAAAACTGTGCTTAACCAGCAGGCAGGTAAGTGATCATGGCTGAAGCTGAAAAAACCGTCCGTACGCTGACTGGCCGTGTCGTCAGCGACAAAATGGACAAGACCATCACCGTTCTGATCGAGCGTCGCGTTAAGCACCCGATCTACGGTAAATACGTTAAGCGTTCGACTAAGCTGCACGCGCACGACGAATCCAACCAGTGCAAAATCGGCGACAAGGTTTCCATCCGTGAAACCCGTCCGCTGGCCAAGACCAAGTCCTGGGCACTGGTTGAAGTCCTCGAACGCGCTGTTGAAGTCTAAGGGCTAGGGGTCGGAGAAATTTTATGATTCAGACTCAATCCATGCTCGATGTGGCCGATAACAGCGGCGCTCGTCGCGTCATGTGCATCAAGGTGCTCGGCGGCTCGCACCGCCGTTACGCCGGCATCGGTGACATCATCAAAGTAACCGTAAAGGAAGCAATTCCGCGCGGTAAGGTCAAAAAAGGCCAGGTGATGACTGCTGTTGTCGTCCGTACCCGTCACGGTGTACGTCGCGCTGACGGTTCCATCATTCGTTTCGACGGCAACGCTGCTGTTCTGCTGAACACCAAGCAAGAGCCGATCGGCACTCGCATCTTCGGGCCAGTGACCCGTGAACTTCGTACTGAGAAGTTCATGAAGATCGTCTCGCTCGCCCCTGAAGTGCTGTAAGGAGATCCGACATGCAAAAGATTCGTCGTGACGACGAGATCATCGTGATCGCCGGCAAAGACAAAGGTAAGCGCGGTAAGGTGCTGAAGGTTCTGGCTGATGACCGTCTGGTCATCGGTGGTGTGAACCTGGTCAAGCGTCATACCAAGCCTAACCCGATGGCGGGCGTTCAGGGCGGTATCGTCGAAAAAGAAGCGCCTCTGCACGCTTCCAACGTTGCCATCTTCAACGGCGAAACCAACAAGGCTGACCGCGTTGGTTTCAAAGTAGAAGACGGTAAGAAAATTCGTGTCTTCAAGTCGACCCAAAAAGCGGTTGATGCTTGAACACTGCTAGGTAGAAGACCATGGCACGACTGAAAGAGATTTACCGGAACGAAATCGCTCCTAAGCTTAAGGAAGAACTTAAGCTGTCGAACGTGATGGAAGTTCCGCGCGTTACCAAGATCACCCTGAACATGGGTCTGGGCGAAGCGATCGGCGACAAGAAAGTCATCGAGCACGCTGTTGCCGACCTGGAAAAGATCACCGGTCAAAAGCCGGTCGTGACTTTCGCTCGTAAATCCATCGCGGGCTTCAAAGTCCGTGAAGGGTGGCCGATCGGCGTCAAGGTGACCCTGCGTAGCGACAAGATGTACGAATTCCTGGACCGCCTGCTGGCGATCTCCCTGCCTCGGGTACGCGACTTCCGCGGCCTGAATGCCAAGTCCTTCGATGGTCGTGGCAACTACAGCATGGGCGTGAAAGAGCAGATCATCTTCCCGGAAATCGATTACGACAAGATCGATGCTCTGCGCGGTTTGGACATCACCCTGACCACCACTGCTCGTTCGGATGACGAAGGCCGCGCTCTGCTGCGTGCATTCAAATTCCCGTTCCGCAACTGATTGGAGTAGGAAAATGGCCAAGAAGAGCATGAAAAACCGCGAGCTGAAGCGTCAGCTCACGGTAGCCAAGTTCGCCAAAAAGCGTGCTGAGCTGAAAGCGACCATCGTCAACCTGAACGCCTCTCCAGAAGAGCGTTTCGCTGCCGTTGTCGCTCTGCAGAAGCAGCCACGTGATGCAAGCGCTGCGCGTCTGCGCAACCGTTGCCGCCTGACCGGTCGTCCTCACGGTGTATACCGTAAGTTCGGCCTGGGCCGTAACATGCTGCGTCAAGCGGCAATGCGCGGCGACGTACCAGGTCTGGTCAAAGCCTCCTGGTAATTGCTGCAGGTGTGATCCCGGTGGAAGGGGGGTGATCTTCCGACCGCCGGTGATCTTGCCAACAAACAAGCCCCCTCGTGGGGCTTGTTTCGTTTCTGCCTTGTGTCTAGAATGACCGGCTCACCCGAGCCTGGGTTTTTTGCCCTGCCCGTTCGGGTGGTTGTGATAGCCGCAAGGCTAATATTTCTTGTATCAGGAGCATCTAGCCCATGAGTATGCAGGACCCGTTAGCGGACATGCTAACTCGCATCCGTAATGCCCAGATGGCTGAAAAGTCCGTCGTAAGCATGCCTTCCTCCACTCTGAAGGTTGCGGTTGCCAAAGTTCTTAAGGACGAAGGTTACATCGCTGGCTACCAGGTTACTGGTGAAGCCAAGCCTTCCCTGTCGATCGAACTGAAGTACTTCGAAGGCCGTCCGGTCATCGAGGAACTGAAGCGCTCCAGCCGTCCAGGCCTGCGCCAGTACAAGTCCGTCGCTGAGCTGCCGAAAGTACGTGGCGGCCTGGGCGTGTCTATTGTCTCCACCAACAAAGGTGTGATGACTGATCGCGCTGCGCGCGCTGCCGGTGTCGGCGGCGAAGTTCTGTGCACAGTGTTCTAAGGGGGGATAGACATGTCTCGCGTCGCTAAGAACCCCGTTAAGCTGCCGTCCGGTGTCGAAGTCAAATTCGCAGGTCAGCTGCTTTCGGTGAAGGGTGCCAAAGGCGCTCTCGAACTGAACGTTCACTCGTCTGTTGAAGTTACCGAAGAGTCTGGTGAACTGCGTTTCGTCGCTCGCAATGGTGACCAGCAAGCTCGCGCCATGGCCGGTACTACCCGCGCTCTGGTCAACAACATGGTCCAAGGCGTAAGCCAAGGCTTCGAGCGCAAGCTCCAGCTGGTCGGTGTTGGTTACAAGGCACAGGCCAAGGGCACCGTCCTGAACCTGGCCCTGGGCTTCTCTCACCCAGTGGACTACGAACTGCCAGCCGGTATCACCGCTGAAACGCCTAGCCAGACCGACATCCTGATCAAGGGTATCGACAAGCAGCTGGTAGGTCAGGTGGCCGCTGAAATCCGCGGGTTCCGTCCGCCGGAGCCTTACAAAGGCAAGGGTGTGCGTTACGCGGACGAAGTAGTCCGTCGTAAAGAAGCCAAGAAGAAGTAGGGCCTAGCAAATGACCGACAAAAAAGTTATTCGACTGCGTCGCGCTCGCAAAGCACGCCTCAAGATGCACGAACTCGAAGTCGTGCGCCTGTGCGTGTTCCGCTCCTCGCAGCACATCTACGCCCAGGTCATTTCGGCCGACGGCAGCAAGGTTCTGGCAAGCGCCTCGACCTTGGACAAAGACCTGCGTGATGGCGCCACTGGCAACATCGACGCGGCCACTAAGGTTGGCAAGCTGGTAGCTGAGCGTGCGAAAGCCGCCGGTGTATCTCAAGTTGCCTTTGACCGTTCCGGCTTCAAGTACCACGGCCGCGTCAAAGCGCTGGCTGATGCTGCTCGTGAAGGCGGGCTGGAGTTCTAAGTTATGGCAAATAACGATCAAAAGCGCGACGAAGGCTACATCGAGAAGCTGGTTCAAGTTAACCGCGTAGCCAAAACCGTTAAAGGCGGCCGTATCTTCACCTTCACCGCACTGACCGTGGTAGGTGATGGCAAGGGTCGCGTTGGTTTCGGCCGTGGCAAATCGCGCGAAGTACCTGCTGCGATCCAGAAAGCCATGGAAGCTGCTCGTCGCAACATGATCCAGGTTGACCTGAAGGGCACCACCCTGCAGTACGCCACCAAGGCTGCCCACGGCGCCTCGAAGGTTTACATGCAGCCTGCCTCGGAAGGTACCGGTATCATCGCCGGCGGCGCTATGCGTGCCGTCCTGGAAGTTGCTGGTGTTCAGAACGTCCTGGCCAAGTGCTACGGTTCGACCAACCCAGTGAACGTGGTTTACGCCACCTTCAAGGGTCTGAAAGCCATGCAATCTCCTGAGTCCATTGCTGCCAAGCGCGGCAAGAGCGTTGAGGAGATCTTCTAATCATGGCAACCGTAAAAGTAACGCTGATCAAGAGCGTCTCGGGCCGCCTGCCTAACCACAAACTGTGCGTTAAAGGTCTGGGTCTGCGTCGCATCGGTCACACTGTAGAAGTCCAGGATACTCCCGAGAACCGCGGGATGATCAACAAGGCTTACTACATGCTGAAGGTCGAGGGTTAATCGATGAAACTCAATGATCTGAGTCCAGCGCCGGGTTCCCGTCGCGAGAAGCATCGTCCAGGTCGTGGTATCGGTAGCGGTCTGGGTAAGACTGGCGGCCGTGGCCACAAAGGTCAGACCTCCCGTTCCGGTGGTTCGATCGCTCCTGGCTTCGAAGGCGGTCAACAGCCGCTGCACCGTCGTCTGCCGAAGTTCGGCTTCGTTTCCCTGAAAGCCATGGACCGCGCTGAAGTGCGTCTGTCCGAACTGGCCAAAGTGGAAGGCGACGTGATCTCCGTGCAGTCCCTGAAGGATGCCAACGTGATCAACCAGCACATTCAGCGTGTGAAAATCATGCTGTCTGGCGAAGTTACTCGCGCAGTCACCATCAAGGGCATCGCAGCCACCAAGGGTGCGCGTGCGGCTATCGAAGCAGCTGGCGGCAAATTCGAGGAATAAATGGCTAAGCAAGGTGCTCTCTCTTCGCTCGGTAAGGGCGGGATGTCGGAACTCTGGGCTCGTCTGCGCTTTCTGTTCATGGCGATCATCGTCTATCGGATAGGTGCGCATATCCCGGTTCCTGGCATCAATCCAGACCGTCTGGCGGATCTGTTTCGGCAGAATGAGGGGACCATTCTTAGCTTGTTCAACATGTTTTCCGGTGGCGCGCTTGAGCGCATGAGCATCTTTGCACTGGGGATCATGCCGTACATTTCGGCATCGATCATCATGCAGCTGATGACGGCGGTCAGCCCGCAACTGGAGCAGTTGAAGAAGGAAGGTGAAGCTGGCCGTCGCAAGATCAGCCAGTACACCCGCTACGGCACCGTTATCCTGGCACTGGTTCAGGCCATTGGCATGTCCATTGGCCTGGCCAACCAGGGCGTGGCGTTTTCTGTGGGCCTCGGCTTCTATGTCGTTGCTGTCTCCACCTTCGTGGCAGGCGCGATGTTCATGATGTGGCTGGGTGAGCAGATCACCGAGCGCGGTGTGGGTAACGGTATCTCGATGTTGATCTTCGCAGGTATCGTTGCCGGTCTTCCGAGAGCAATCGGGCAGTCTTTCGAGTCTGCACGCACAGGCGATATCAACATTTTCGCCCTGGTCGCAATCGGTTTGCTTGCAGTAGCGATCATCGGTTTCGTGGTGTTCATTGAGCGTGGTCAGCGTCGTATTGCCGTTCACTACGCCAAGCGTCAGCAGGGCCGCAAGGTCTTCGCGGCGCAGACCAGCCACTTGCCGCTGAAGGTGAACATGGCGGGGGTTATCCCGGCCATTTTCGCGAGCAGCATTCTGCTGTTCCCGGCTTCGCTGGGTGCCTGGTTCGGTCAGTCCGAAGGTATGGGCTGGCTGCAGGACATCTCGCAGTCGATCGCTCCTGGTCAGCCGTTGAACATTCTGCTGTTTAGTGCAGGGATTATTTTCTTCTGCTTCTTCTACACAGCGCTGATGTTCAACCCGAAAGACGTAGCGGAAAACCTGAAGAAGTCCGGTGCCTTTATTCCGGGTATCCGTCCTGGTGAGCAGTCCGCACGCTACATTGATGGCGTTCTGACTCGTCTGACCATGTTCGGTGCTCTTTACATGATGGCCGTCTGCCTTCTGCCCCAGTTCCTGGTGGTGGCAGCAAATGTGCCGTTCTACCTTGGCGGGACCTCGTTGCTGATTGTGGTAGTGGTTGTGATGGACTTCATGTCCCAAGTACAATCGCACCTCGTTTCGCACCAGTACGAATCCCTGATGAAGAAAGCCAACCTGAAAGGCTACGGTGGCAGCGGTCTGCTGCGCTGATACGCCCCTAAGGTTCGAGGAGTCGGTAATGAAAGTTCGTGCATCGGTGAAAAAGCTGTGCCGTAACTGCAAGATCATCCGTCGCGAAGGCGTCGTACGAGTGATCTGCAGCGCGGAACCGCGTCACAAACAGCGCCAAGGCTGAGTGTGATCTGCGTTTCAAACCCAGCAGCTAGTGTGCTGCTGGGTTGATTATTCGTTTCTACAGCGATATTATCTCGCGCCCTATTTCTTGGCTTCCGGGGCGTAGGTAGCTGTCAATTGGAGTCCCACTGAATGGCCCGTATTGCAGGCGTCAACATTCCAGATAACAAGCATACTGTTATCTCGCTGACCTACATCTATGGTGTCGGTCGCACAACTGCACAGAAGATCTGTGCAGACGCTGGTGTAAACCCAGCCGCTAAGATCAAGGATCTGAGCGACGAGCAAATCGAAACCCTGCGTGGCGAAGTCGCGAAGTTCACCACCGAAGGTGACCTGCGTCGTGACATCAACATGAAGATCAAGCGCTTGATGGACCTGGGTTGCTACCGCGGCCTGCGTCATCGTAAAGGTCTGCCGGTTCGCGGTCAGCGCACCAAGACCAACGCACGCACCCGTAAGGGCCCGCGTAAGCCGATCCGCAAGTAATCGCCCAGGAATATAGACATGGCAAAACCTGCTGCTCGTCCTCGTAAGAAAGTCAAAAAGACAGTGGTTGATGGCATCGCCCACATCCACGCTTCTTTCAACAACACCATCGTGACCATCACCGACCGTCAGGGCAACGCACTGTCCTGGGCTACTTCCGGTGGTTCGGGTTTCCGTGGTTCGCGCAAGTCCACCCCGTTCGCAGCCCAGATTGCTGCTGAGCGTGCTGGTCAAGCTGCGCTGGAATATGGTCTGAAGAACCTCGACGTCAACGTCAAGGGTCCAGGTCCAGGTCGTGAATCCGCCGTTCGTGCATTGAACAGCTGCGGCTACAAGATCGCCAGCATCACCGACGTGACGCCAATCCCGCACAACGGGTGCCGTCCGCCGAAGAAGCGTCGCGTGTAATCAGGAGACAGAAGAATGGCACGTTACATTGGTCCAAAATGCAAACTGTCTCGTCGTGAAGGCACCGACCTGTTCCTGAAGAGCGGCGTTCGCGCTCTGGAATCGAAGTGCAACATCGAAGCAGCCCCAGGTATCCACGGCCAGCGCCGTGGCCGTCAGTCCGACTACGGTACCCAGCTGCGCGAGAAACAAAAAGTCCGTCGTATCTACGGTGTTCTGGAGCGCCAGTTCCGCGGTTACTACCAAGCTGCTGCCTCGAAAAAAGGCGCAACCGGTGAGAACCTGCTGCAACTGCTCGAGTGCCGTCTGGATAACGTCGTTTACCGTATGGGCTTCGGCTCGACTCGTTCCGAGTCCCGTCAGCTGGTTTCGCACAAAGCGATCAGCGTCAACGGTAAGACTGTAAACATTCCATCCTACCAAGTTCGTCCGGGTGACGTGGTCGCGGTTCGCGAGAAGTCGCTGAACCAGCTGCGCATTGTTCAAGCCCTTGAACTGTGCGCCCAGCGTGGCCGCGTTGAGTGGGTAGACGTAGATTCCGCTAAGAAGTCGGGCGTTTTCAAGAACGTTCCAGCTCGTGGCGATCTGTCTGCCGACATCAACGAAAACCTGATTGTCGAGCTCTACTCCAAGTAAGGGCTAGAAAATAGGTGCATCCATGCAGATTTCGGTAAATGAGTTCCTGACTCCCCGCCATATTGATGTGCAGGTAGTCAGTCCGACCCGCGCCAAGATTACGCTCGAGCCTCTCGAGCGTGGTTTCGGCCATACCCTGGGCAACGCGCTGCGCCGCATCCTGTTGTCCTCCATGCCTGGCTGTGCAGTAGTCGAGGCCGAGATCGATGGCGTACTCCATGAGTACTCCGCGATCGAAGGTGTTCAGGAAGACGTAATTGAAATCCTGTTGAACCTGAAAGGCCTGGCTATCAAACTGCACGGTCGTGACGAAGTTACGCTGACCTTGTCGAAAAAGGGTTCGGGGGTGGTTACCGCTGCCGATATTCAGCTGGATCACGATGTCGAGATCGTCAACCCCGATCACGTAATCGCGAACCTGGCGTCCAACGGCGCCCTGAACATGAAGCTCACCGTAGCTCGTGGTCGCGGTTACGAGCCGGCTGACTCCCGTCAAACCGACGAAGACGAAAGCCGTAGCATTGGCCGTCTGCAGCTGGACGCTTCGTTCAGCCCGGTGCGTCGTATCGCCTATGTGGTCGAGAACGCCCGTGTTGAACAGCGTACCAACCTGGACAAGCTGGTCATTGATCTGGAAACCAACGGCACCCTGGATCCTGAAGAGGCTATCCGCCGCGCTGCGACCATCCTGCAACAGCAGCTGGCCGCGTTCGTCGACCTCAAGGGTGACAGTGAGCCTGTCGTAGTCGAGCAGGAAGACGAGATCGATCCGATCCTGCTGCGCCCGGTTGACGACCTGGAACTGACTGTACGTTCGGCCAACTGCCTCAAGGCGGAGAACATCTACTACATCGGCGACCTGATTCAGCGTACCGAAGTAGAGCTGTTGAAGACTCCTAACCTGGGCAAGAAGTCCCTGACTGAAATCAAGGACGTCCTGGCCTCTCGTGGTCTGTCTCTCGGCATGCGCCTCGACAACTGGCCGCCTGCAAGTCTTAAGAAAGACGACAAGGCGACCGCCTGATCGTCGTAATCACCGAACGTAGTGTTTGGTAAGGAATGAATCATGCGTCATCGTAAAAGTGGACGTCACCTGAGCCGTACCAGCTCTCACCGCAAGGCTATGTTCCAGAACATGGCAGTGTCGTTGATCGAGCACGAGCTGATCAAAACCACCCTGCCGAAAGCCAAGGAACTGCGCCGCGTTGCCGAGCCGCTGATCACCCTGGCCAAGGAAGACAGCGTTGCTAACCGTCGTCTGGCCTTCGACCGTACCCGTTCGAAGTCCGCTGTTGGCAAGCTGTTCAACGACCTGGGCAAGCGTTACGCCACCCGTCAGGGCGGCTACCTGCGCATCCTGAAGTGCGGTTTCCGCGCTGGCGACAACGCGCCTATGGCGTACGTCGAGCTGGTTGATCGTCCGGTCGGCGGTGCTGTAGAAGCTGCTGAGTAAGACGTTCTGTCTGCTACAAAGAACCGGGCCTAGTGCCCGGTTTTTTGTGTCTGCATGTATTGTTAATTTCTATTGATGCGAGTCATGTAATGAATTTGTTCTGAGGTGACCGCTCGTCGATACTCTTTATCAAGCCGTTTAGCCAGCACTCGAAGACCGATAAGGAGAGCCCATGAGCAAGATTCTCACCACCGCCAGCGGTGCACCTGTAGCCGATAACCAAAATTCCCGTTCCGCCGGCCCACGCGGCCCACTGCTGCTCGATGACTTCCATCTGATCGAGAAGCTCGCTCACTTCAACCGTGAGAACATTCCTGAGCGCCGTGTACACGCCAAAGGTTCGGGCGCCTACGGCACTTTCACCGTTACCCGCGATATCACCTCATACACCAGCGCCAAGCTGTTCGAGCAGATCGGCAAGCAGACCGAGACATTCCTGCGCTTTTCTACGGTCGGCGGTGAGCGAGGCTCGGCGGATACCGAGCGCGACCCACGTGGCTTTGCGGTGAAGTTCTACACCGAGGAAGGCAACTGGGACATCGTTGGCAACAACACGCCAGTGTTCTTCATCCGCGACCCGCTCAAGTTCCCGGATTTTATCCACACCCAGAAGCGCCACCCGCAAACCAATTTGAAGAACGCGCAGATGATGTGGGACTTCTGGTCGCACTCGCCCGAGGCCCTGCACCAGGTCACCATCCTGTTCTCAGACCGGGGCATCCCGGACGGTTACCGGCACATGCACGGTTTCGGTAGCCACACCTACAGCCTGATCAATGCCCAAGGCGAGCGCACCTGGGTCAAATGGCACTTCAAGACCCAGCAAGGTATCAAGAACCTGGCCCCGGCCGATGCGGCACGCCTGGCCGGGACCGATCCGGACTACGCCCAGCGTGACCTGTTTGAAGCCATTGAGCGTGGCGACTTCCCACGCTGGACCGTATGCATCCAGGTGATGAGCGAGGCCGAGGCGGCCAGCCGCGCTGAAAACCCGTTCGACGTGACCAAAACCTGGTCGCAGAAAGACTATCCACTGATCGAAGTGGGTGTGCTGGAACTCAACCGCAACCCGCTCAACTACTTCGCCGAAGTGGAACAGGCAGCGTTCGGCCCGAGCAACATGGTCCCGGGTGTCGGCCTGTCGCCTGACCGCATGCTGCAAGGCCGCGTATTCGCTTACGCCGATGCACACCGCTACCGTGTGGGCACCAACCACCAGCAACTGCCGGTGAATGCCCCGCGCAGCCCGGTGAACAGCTACCAGCGTGACGGTTCGATGGCCATGGGCAGCTACGGCAGTGCGCCTAACTACGAGCCCAACAGCTACGCCGACGCACCGAAACAGTCGCCACGCCACGCCGAGCCTGCATTGGCCCTGAGCGGTGCCGCTGATCGACACGAGCACCGCGAGGATAGGGACTACTACAGCCACGCCGGTGCACTCTTCCGCCTGATGAGCGACGAACAGAAGGCACTGCTGATCAGCAATATCGCCGGAACCATGGCAGGCGTCAGCGAAGACGTGATCCAGCGCCAGTTGCAGTATTTCTTCAAGGCCGACCCGGCCTATGGCGAAGGCATCGCCAAGGCGTTGGGCGTGAGTCTCGCCTAAGTCGAAGTGATAAGAAGAACCGCCCTCATTTGGGCGGTTTTTCAATGAATATCACTACTGTTTAACCGATTTTTTGCTTCTGATTGCGCGTTTTTCAGTGACCGCGCGCAAAAGCTGGTTCACACTATGTGCATCAAGCCGTTTTCACAGGGAGAAGCAGGGCGATGCAAGGTCACCCGGACGTAATCAACTACCTCGTCACGTTGCTGAAGGGCGAACTGGCCGCGCGCGACCAGTACTTCATCCACTCGCGCATGTACGAAGACTGGGGCTTGTCCAAGCTCTACGAGCGTATCAACCACGAGATGGAAGAAGAAACGCAGCACGCCGATGCCCTGATGCGCCGTATCCTGATGCTCGAAGGCACTCCCGACATGCGCGCGGACGATCTGGAAGTTGGCAGCACCGTGCCGGAAATGATCGAGGCCGACCTCAAGCTCGAGTACAAGGTGCGTGGCGCACTGTGCAAAGGCATCGAGCTGTGCGAACTGCATAAGGACTACATCAGCCGCGACATCCTGCGCGCGCAGCTGGCAGACACCGAAGAAGATCACACCTACTGGCTGGAAAAGCAGCAGGGCCTGATCAAGGCCATTGGCCTGGAAAACTACCTGCAGTCGCAGATGTAAGTTATCCACAGCTTCACGAAAAAGCCCCTGGCACCAACGGTACCAGGGGCTTTTTCATGCCAGTGACGGCACTCAGGCTCGGTCACGCTCCAGCAGTGGCTTGAGGTAATGCCCGGTATACGACTGTTTCATCTTGCTCAGTTCTTCCGGGGTACCGCAGGCGATGATCTGCCCACCCTTGGAACCGCCTTCCGGCCCAAGGTCCACCAACCAGTCTGCCGTCTTGATCACATCCAGGTTGTGTTCGATCACCACCACTGTGTTGCCGTGGTCACGCAAGCGATGCAGTACATCCAGCAGTTGCTGGATATCGGCAAAGTGCAGGCCGGTGGTCGGTTCGTCGAGAATGTACAAGGTCTTGCCGGTATCGCGCTTGGACAACTCACGGGACAGCTTCACCCGCTGCGCCTCGCCACCGGACAAGGTGGTCGCCGACTGCCCCAGCTTGATGTACGACAGGCCCACGTCCATCAACGTCTGCAGCTTGCGCGCCAGCGCCGGCACTGCATCGAAGAATTCGCGGGCATCCTCGATGGTCATTTCCAGCACCTCGTGGATGTTCTTGCCCTTGTACTTGATCTCCAGGGTTTCGCGGTTGTAGCGCTTGCTCTTGCACACGTCGCAGGGCACGTAGATGTCTGGCAGGAAGTGCATTTCCACCTTGATCAAGCCGTCGCCCTGGCAGGCTTCGCAACGGCCGCCTTTGACGTTGAACGAGAAACGCCCCGGGCCGTAGCCGCGCGACCGGGATTCCGGCACGCCGGAGAACAGCTCGCGGATTGGTGTGAAGATACCGGTGTAGGTCGCCGGGTTCGAGCGCGGGGTGCGTCCGATCGGGCTTTGGTCGATATCCACCACCTTGTCCAGGTGCTGCAGGCCGTCCATGCTGCTGTGCGGCGCGGCTTCCAGGCTGCTCGCGCCGTTTAGGGCGGTGGCGGCGAGAGGGAACAGGGTGTTGTTGATCAGCGTCGACTTGCCCGAGCCAGACACGCCGGTGACACAAGTCAGCAGGCCGATCGGCACTTCCAGGTCGACGTTCTGCAGGTTGTTGCCACGCGCGCCCTTGAGCTTGAGCTGCAGCTTCTTGTTGCGTGGGGTGCGCTTGGCCGGCACGGCGATCTTCTTGCGCCCGGACAGGTACTTGCCGGTCAGTGAGTCTGGGTGGTCCATGACCTCCTGCGGTGAGCCCTCGGCGACGATCTGGCCGCCGTGCACACCAGCACCCGGGCCGATGTCGACCACGTAGTCCGCCAGGCGGATGGCGTCCTCGTCGTGCTCCACCACGATCACGGTGTTGCCCAGGTCACGCAGGTGATTGAGGGTGGCCAGCAAGCGGTCGTTGTCGCGTTGATGAAGACCGATGGACGGTTCATCGAGAATGTACATCACCCCGACCAGGCCTGCGCCGATCTGGCTGGCCAGGCGGATACGCTGGGCTTCACCACCGGACAGCGTATCGGCGCTGCGGTCCAGGGTCAGGTAGTCGAGGCCGACGTTGACCAGGAACTGCAGTCGCTCGCAAATTTCCTTGAGGATTTTCGCCGCGATTTCGCCGCGCCGGCCGGTCAGGGTCAACTCGCCGAAGTAGTTGCTGGCTTCGCCGATCGGCAGGTTGGTCACCGCTGGCAGGGTCTTCTCGCCAACCCACACATGGCGGGCTTCGCGGCGCAGGCGGGTGCCGCGGCAATCCGGGCAGGGCTGGGTGCCGAGGAACTTGGCCAGCTCTTCACGCACGGTGGCCGACTCGGTCTCGCGGTAGCGGCGCTCCAGGTTCGGCACGATGCCTTCGAACGGGTGCGAGCGCTTGACGATGTCACCGCGGTCATTGAGGTATTTGAAGTCGACGCTCTGCTTGCCACTACCCTGCAGGATGACCTTCTGATGCTCGGCCGACAGTTCGCCGAACGGCTCCTCGAGGCTGAAGCCGTAATGCGCGGCCAACGAGCCGAGCATCTGGAAGTAGTACACATTGCGCCGGTCCCAGCCGCGAATGGCGCCTTCGGCCAGGGTCAGCTCGCTGTTGACCAGGCGCTTGGTGTCGAAGAACTGCTTGACCCCCAGGCCATCGCAGGTCGGGCAGGCACCGGCCGGGTTGTTGAACGAGAACAGCTTCGGCTCCAGCTCACTGATCGCATGGCCGCACACCGGGCAGGCGAAGCGTGCCGAGAAGATCATCTCTTCGCCGGGCTCGTCATCCATTGGCGCCACCAGGGCAATACCGTCTGCCAGCTTCAGTGCGGTCTCGAATGACTCGGCCAGGCGCTGCTGGAGGTCGGCGCGGACCTTGAAACGGTCCACTACCACGTCGATGCTGTGCTTCTTCTGCTTGTCCAGCTTGGGCAGTTCGTCGAGCTCATAGAGCTTGCCGTTGACCCGCGCGCGGACGAAGCCCTGGGCGCGCAGTTCATCGAACACCGCCAGGTGCTCACCCTTGCGCTCGCGCACCACCGGCGCCAGCAGCATCAGCTTGCTGCCTTCCGGGCGCTCCAGCACCAGGTCGACCATCTGGCTGATCGTTTGCGCTTCCAGCGGAATGTCGTGGTCCGGGCAGCGCGGCGTACCGACGCGGGCATACAGCAGGCGCAGGTAGTCGTAGATCTCGGTGATGGTGCCGACCGTCGAGCGCGGGTTGTGCGAGGTCGACTTCTGTTCGATGGAAATGGCCGGCGACAGTCCTTCAATGGTGTCGACGTCAGGTTTTTCCATCATCGACAGGAACTGCCGGGCATAGGCTGACAGCGACTCCACGTAGCGGCGCTGGCCTTCGGCATAGAGGGTGTCGAACGCCAGGGACGACTTGCCGGATCCGGACAGGCCGGTGATCACGATCAGCTTGTCCCGCGGCAGAGTCAGGTCGATGTTCTTCAGGTTGTGGGTTCGAGCCCCACGAATCAGGATCTTGTCCACTGCGGCCTCGCTCGGCGGGCATAAACAAGGAAGTATACGGCGCGCTGCCAGTACGCGGCAAAGCGTCGCGTAGATGCCGTCAAGCTGTCGGACTGATAGAATCGCCGCCGGTTCACACGAGGTTTATCCATGCACGACACCCACAACGAGCGCATGAGCAGCGGCGAAACCCGCGCTGCTGGCGGCCTGGCCCTGGTCTTTGCCTTTCGTATGCTGGGCATGTTCATGGTCTTGCCGGTGCTGGCCACCTACGGCATGGACCTGGCCGGCGCCACGCCCGCGCTGATTGGCCTGGCCATTGGCGCCTATGGCCTGACCCAGGCAGTATTGCAGATCCCCTTCGGGATGATTTCCGACCGCATCGGCCGCCGCCCGGTGATTTACCTGGGTCTGCTGATCTTTGCCCTGGGCAGCGTACTGGCAGCCCAGGCAGACTCCATCTGGGGCGTGATCGCCGGGCGAATCCTGCAGGGCGCCGGGGCGATTTCCGCTGCGGTCATGGCACTGCTGTCCGATCTGACCCGCGAGCAACATCGGACCAAGGCCATGGCCATGATCGGCATGAGCATCGGGTTATCGTTCGCCGTGGCCATGGTCGTCGGCCCATTGCTGACAAGTGCCTTTGGTTTGTCAGGCTTGTTCCTGGCCACTGCCGGACTTGCCCTGGTCGGCATCCTGCTGATTGCCTTTGTCGTGCCCAATACCCACAGCATCTTGCAGCACCGCGAATCGGGTGTGGCGCGCCAGGCCATCGGCCCGACCCTGCGCCATCCGGACCTTCTGCGCCTGGATGTGGGTATCTTCATCCTCCACGCCATCCTCATGGCCAGCTTCGTCGCACTGCCGCTGGCCTTCGTCGAGCGCGGCGGCCTGCCGAAAGAGCAGCACTGGTGGGTGTACCTGACCGCGCTGTTCATCTCATTTTTTGCAATGGTCCCGTTCATCATCTACGGCGAAAAAAAGCGCAAGATGAAACGTGTGTTGGCGGGTGCGGTCAGTGTCCTGCTGCTGACGGAGGTATTCTTCTGGCAGTGGGCTGACGGTTTGCGCGGACTGGTGATTGGCACCGTGGTATTCTTTACCGCATTCAACCTGCTGGAGGCTTCGTTGCCTTCGCTGGTGAGCAAGGTGTCGCCTGCTGGCGGCAAGGGGACGGCGATGGGGGTGTATTCCACCAGCCAGTTCCTCGGTGCCGCTCTTGGAGGAATCCTCGGTGGCTGGCTGTTCCAGCACGGCGGGCTGAACCTGGTGTTCCTTGGTTGCGCAATCCTGTGTGCCATCTGGTTGGTCGTCGCCTTGCGCATGAACGAGCCACCCTATGTGACCAGCCTGCGCATGCCGCTGACGCCAGAGGCAGTTCGGGAAGCCGGCTTGACCGAGCGCCTGATGGCCGTGCCGGGTGTGACCGACGCCGTGGTGGTGGCAGATGAAGCCGCCATCTATATCAAACTGGATACGAAAATTTTGGACCGTGCGACCCTCGAGCGACTGGTGAATCCAGCCTCTTCGGCGTGCGAAGCCTAGGAGAACGTTATGGCCCGTGGGGTTAACAAAGTCATTCTGGTCGGCACCTGTGGCCAGGATCCCGAAGTCCGCTACCTGCCCAACGGTAACGCCGTGACCAACCTGAGCCTGGCCACCAGCGAGCAGTGGACCGACAAGCAGTCGGGTCAGAAGGTCGAGCGTACCGAGTGGCACCGTGTGTCGCTGTTCGGCAAGGTTGCCGAAATCGCCGGCGAGTACCTGCGCAAAGGTTCGCAGTGCTACATCGAAGGCAAGCTGCAGACCCGCGAGTGGGAAAAAGACGGCATCAAGCGCTACACCACCGAGATCATCGTCGACATCAACGGCACCATGCAGCTGCTTGGCGGCCGTCCGCAGGGCCAGCAAGGCGGCGGCGATCAGTACAACCAGGGTGGCGGCAACTACGGTGGCGGCCAGCAGCAACAGTACAACCAGGCTCCGCCACGCCAGCAGGCCCAGCGTCCGCAGCAGCAACAGCGCCCTGCGCCGCAGCAGCCAGCACCGCAGCCGGCGGCTGACTTTGACAGCTTTGATGACGATATTCCGTTCTGATTGAACGGTCTGGCGTTTAGCTGGAATAGAAACCCAGGGCAGTTGCTCTGGGTTTTTTTATGGCTGGTGGGCATGCCAGAAGAGGAGGTGAGGGCCACCAGGTGCTTGCCGCAAAATGTTCAGCGCCTATGAGATCGAGCGCCGCCCGCGCGGCGCTCGGTCTTACAGGCGCCATAGAACCCAAGGCATGCACCCGGTAGCCCAAATGCAACCGCCAGATACAACCAATCCCCACACCCCTGACCCATGTCATCGCACCTTCTCGTTTCTTGACTAGTCTTATCCATTGGCGGCCGTCAAAACCGCCACCGTGACTACCAAGAGGCGCCGGCCATGTTCCGTGCGTCCAAACCTGATCAGGAGTGCACGATGGATCTCAACCGTCGGCAGTTCTTCAAGGTCGCCGCCGTCGGCCTTGGAGGCTCGAGCCTGGCGGCGTTGGGCATGGCCCCGACGCCGGCCTTCGCCGAGCAGGTGCGTCACTTCAAGCTGGCGCACACCAAAGAAACCCGTAACACCTGCCCCTACTGCTCGGTCGGCTGCGGCCTGATCCTGTACAGCCAGGGCGATGCGGGCAAAAACGTCAAACAGAACATCATCCACATCGAAGGCGACGCCGATCACCCGGTCAACCGCGGCACCCTGTGCCCGAAAGGTGCCGGCCTGCTCGACTTTATCCACAGCCCCAGCCGCCTCAAGTATCCAGAGATGCGCAAGCCGGGCAGCAATGAGTGGGTGCGGGTCAGCTGGGACGAGGCGCTCGACCGCGTCGCCGACCTGATGAAAAAGGACCGCGACGCCAACTTCATCGAGAAGAACGCCCAGGGGCAAACCGTCAACCGCTGGCTTACCACCGGTTTTCTCGCTGCCTCCGCTGCCTCCAGCGAGGCTGGCTACCTGACCCACAAGGTCGTCCGCGCAACAGGCATGCTGGGGTTCGATAACCAGGCACGTGTCTGACATGGCCCGACGGTGGCAAGTCTTGCCCCGACGTACGGCCGTGGCGCCATGACCAACCACTGGTCCGATATCGCCAACGCGAATCTGGTCCTGGTGATGGGTGGCAACGCAGCAGAGGCGCATCCGTGCGGCTTCAAATGGGTGACCGAGGCCAAAGCGCACAACCAGGCGCGGCTGATCGTGGTCGACCCGCGGTTTACCCGTACCGCTTCGGTGGCGGACTACTACGCGCCGATCCGAACCGGTACCGACATCGCTTTCATGGGCGGGCTGATCAACTACCTGTTGAGCAACGACAAGATCCAGCACGAGTACGTGCGCAACTACACCGACGTGTCGTTCATCGTCAAAGAGAGCTATGGCTTCGAAGACGGGCTGTTCAGCGGCTACGACGAGGCCAAGCGCGTGTATGCGGATAAATCCGGCTGGGGCTACGAGCTGGGTGAGGACGGCTTCGCCAAGGTCGACCCGACCTTGCAGCACCCGCGCTGCGTATATCAGTTGATGAAGCAGCACTACAGCCGCTACACCCCGGAACTTGCGAGCATGACCTGTGGCATGCCGCAGGACGCCATGATGAAGGTCTGGGAAGAGATCGCCAGTTGCTCGGTACCGGGCAAGACCATGACGATCCTCTACGCGCTCGGCTGGACGCAGCACTCGATCGGCGCGCAGATCATCCGCAGTGCGGCCATGGTCCAGCTGCTGCTGGGCAACGTCGGCATGCCGGGTGGCGGGGTCAACGCCTTGCGCGGGCACTCCAACATCCAGGGCCTGACCGACCTCGGCCTGCTGTCCAACTCTTTGCCGGGCTACCTGACCCTGGCTGGCGACGCCGAGCAGGACTACGCCACCTACATCGACAAGCGTGCGTCGAAGCCGTTGCGCCCGGGGCAGCTGTCGTACTGGCAGAACTACGGCAAGTTCCACGTCAGCCTGATGAAGGCCTGGTACGGCGCCAACGCCACTGCAGAAAACAACTGGGGCTACGACTGGCTGCCCAAGCTCGATGTGCCGGCCTATGACGTGTTGCGCATGTTCGAGATGATGGGCCAGGGCAAGGTCAATGGCTACGTGTGTCAGGGCTTCAACCCGATTGCCGCGCTGCCGGACAAGAACCGCGTGACTGCGGCACTAGGCAAGCTCAAATGGCTGGTGATCATGGACCCGCTGGCCACCGAAACCTCGGAGTTCTGGCGCAACGCCGGGCCGTTCAACGACGTCGACACGGCCAATATCCAGACAGAGGTGATCCGCCTGCCCACCACCTGTTTCGCCGAGGAGGATGGTTCGTTGGTCAACAGCAGCCGTTGGCTGCAGTGGCACTGGAAAGGCGCCGACGGCCCTGGCGAGACCCGCACCGACGTGCAGATCATGAGCGAGCTGTTCCTGCGCCTGCGTCATCGTTACCAGACCGAGGGCGGTGCCTACCCTGATGCGATGATGAACATTAACTGGCCGTACAAGATCCCCGAAGAGCCATCGCCTGAGGAGCTGGCCAAGGAGATGAACGGCTGGGCGGTCAGCGACCTTACCGACGCCACCGGTGCCACGCTCAAGGCCGGCCAGCAGTTGGCAGGCTTTGCCCAGATGAAGGACGACGGCAGCACCGCGTCCGGCTGCTGGATCTTCGCCGGTTGCTGGACCGAGCAGGGCAACCAGATGGCCCGCCGCGACAACAGCGACCCGTACGGCATGCATCAGGTGCAGAACTGGGCCTGGGCCTGGCCAGCCAACCGCCGCATTCTCTACAACCGTGCTTCCAGCGACCCGCAAGGCAAACCCTGGGACCCGGAGAAGAAGCGCCTGGTGTGGTGGAACGGCAAGGCCTGGACCGGCACCGACGTGCCCGACTTCAAGGTCGACTCGCCGCCAGAGGCGGGGATGAACCCGTTCATCATGAACCCCGAAGGCGTGGCGAGGTTCTTCGCCATCGACAAGATGGCCGAAGGCCCGTTCCCCGAGCATTACGAGCCGTTCGAGACGCCAATTGGCATCAACCCACTGCACCCGCAGAACAAGAAGGCCACCAGCAACCCGGCCGGGCGGATCTTCGATTCGGTGTGGGACACCCTGGGTACGCACGACGAGTTCCCCTATGCAGCGACCACCTACCGGCTGACCGAGCACTTCCACTTCTGGAGCAAGCACTGCCGCCTGAATGCCATCGCCCAGCCCGAACAGTTCGTCGAAATCGGCGAGGTGCTGGCCAACGAGAAGGGCATCAAGGCCGGTGACCGCGTGCGGGTGTCGAGCAAGCGCGGGCATATCGATGCGGTCGCGGTGGTGACCAAGCGGATTCGCCCGCTGCAGGTCAACAACCAGACCGTGCACCAGATCGGCATCCCGCTGCACTGGGGCTTTACCGGGACCACGCGCCATGGCTACCTGACCAACACCCTGGTGCCGTTCCTCGGTGACGGTAACACCCAGACGCCGGAGTCCAAGTCGTTCCTCGTCAAAGTGGAGAAACTCTGATGGCCAGCCAAGACATCATCGCCCGCTCGGCCACCACCACCGTTCCGTCCTCGGTACGCCAGCTGGAGGAGGTCGCCAAGCTGATCGACACCACCAAGTGCATCGGCTGCAAGGCCTGCCAGGTGGCGTGCTCGGAGTGGAACGAACTGCGTGACGAGGTCGGCCACAACCACGGCACCTACGACAACCCCCAGGACCTTACGGCCGAGACCTGGACCCTGATGCGCTTCACCGAGCACGAGCGCGACGACGGCAACCTGGAGTGGCTGATCCGCAAGGACGGCTGCATGCACTGCGCCGACCCAGGTTGCCTGAAGGCCTGCCCGAGCCCGGGGGCGATCATCAAGCACGCCAACGGCATCGTCGACTTCAACCAGGATCACTGTATCGGTTGCGGCTATTGCATCACTGGCTGCCCGTTCAACATCCCGCGCATCTCGCAGAAGGACCACAAGGCGTACAAGTGCACCTTGTGTTCAGACCGCGTAAGCGTCGGCCTGGAGCCGGCCTGCGTGAAGACCTGCCCGACCGGGGCAATCGTGTTCGGCAGCAAGGATGAGATGAAAGTGCATGCCGCCGAGCGCATCGTCGACCTCAAGTCGCGCGGTTACGACAAGGCCGGGCTGTACGACCCGGACGGCGTCGGCGGCACCCATGTGATGTATGTGCTGCACCATGCCGACACGCCGAAGCTGTACGCCGGCCTGCCGGACCAGCCAGTGATCAGCCCGCTGGTGGGCTTGTGGAAGGGCTTCACCAAGCCGCTGGCGCTGCTGGCCATGGGCGCAGCGGTGCTGGCCGGGTTCTTCCACTACGTGCGGGTGGGGCCACAGCGGGTGGACGAGGACGAACACCCCACACCCCCGGACGAAAGCGTGCATCAGGTGGACCCGTCGGTGCATGTCTATGATCCGACCAAGCCCGGTGGGCAAGGGGAGCAGCGACCATGAACGACAACAAACCCATCCTGCGCTACAACGCCAACGAGCGGACCAACCACTGGATCGTCGCGATCCTGTTCATGACGGCAGGGCTCTCGGGGCTGGCGCTGTTCCACCCGGCACTGTTCTGGCTCAGCCATCTGTTCGGCGGCGGGCCTTGGACACGTATCCTGCATCCGTTCCTGGGCGTGGCGATGTTCGTGTTCTTCCTGGGCCTGGTGGTGCGCTTCTGGCGTGCCAACTTCATCACCGCCAACGACCGCCTGTGGTTGCGCCGTGTGGATCGGGTGATGCTGAACAAGGAGGAGGGCGTGCCGCCGATCGGCAAGTACAACGCCGGCCAGAAGCTGCTGTTCTGGACCCTGCTGGCATGCATGCTGGTGCTGTTGCTCAGCGGCGTGGTGATCTGGCGCGCGTATTTCAGCCACCTGTTCGGCATCGAGGTCATTCGCCTGTCGGCGCTGGCCCACGCCCTGGCGGCGTTCGTACTGATCCTCAGCATCATCGTGCACATCTACGCCGGTATCTGGATCAAGGGTTCGATCGGCGCCATGCTGCATGGCTGGGTCAGCCGCGCCTGGGCACGCAAGCACCACGAGTTGTGGTACCGCGAAGTGACCGGCGACAAGACGCCGAGCAATCATGGACGCAAAGAAGGATGAGCGCTTGAGCACGATACTCGAACCTGGGCAGATCGAAGCTTCGGCGGTGATGCCGCCGTTTCTGCATCTGCCGCCTGCCAATCTGTTTGCAATGCGCGCAGCGCGCCTGGAATACCTGGCAGAGGGCAACGCCCTGTGTGATTACCTGCGGCTAATCGCGCAGCTGTGCCACGTCCAGCAGCAGCTTGTGGATAACCCACCCGGCGGTTTGCCGGTGGCCGAGGAGCGTCAGCGCCTGTGCATAAGTCATGGCCTGCCACCGCTGGCAGCCGACAGCCTGGTGCGTGAAGGGCCGTGGCTGGTCTGGTTGCAGGCCTTGCTTACCCGCCTTGACAGTGAGGCCAGCGGCCCGCTGGGCGAGGCGCTGCAGGCCCTGCGCGACAGCGATGATAGCCAGCGCAAGGGCTGGGGTATCGCCTTGCTCGGCGGACAGTACGATGCGCTGCCTGCAGCGTTGGTGCCGTTCATTGGCGCCGCTTTGCAGGCTGCCTGGTCGAGCTGGTTGCTGGCGCTGCCAGCCCCCGAGCTCAAGCCCGCCGGCAGCCTGGCCCAGTGCCCGGCCTGCGGTTCGCCAGCAATGGCCGGGGTTGTGCGTAACCGTGGCAAGCACAACGGTTTGCGTTACCTGGTCTGTTCGCTGTGCGCCTGTGAGTGGCATGTGGTGCGGGTCAAGTGCGTGTATTGCGAGTCGAGCAAGGATCTGCGCTACACCAGCCTTGAAGATGACCGCCATGCGCCGGGCAAGGCGCCGCTGCGTGCCGAGTGTTGCCCAGGCTGCGAGAGCTACCTGAAGCAGAACTACCTGGAGAACGATGCCGCGGCCGAGCCACTGGCTGACGACCTGGCTAGCCTGGCGCTGGATATCCGGCTCGACGAGGAGGGCTTCCACCGCCTGGCACCGAACCTGATGTTCGCGCCCGGGTAGTAGGTGAATGTCTACACTGTAATACCGAGTCGCCTCTTCGCGGCAAGCCCGCTCCCACACAGAACTGCGCAGGCTGTCAGACCTGTGGAGAACCCTGTGGGAGAGGGCTTGCCCGCGAAGAGGCCAGAACAGACAACGGATCAGTCCAAGGTAGTACTGCATGTCTTCCAGCCTCGCCAGCGACACCCCACGCCTGCCGTCCATCGATACTCTATTGCGTCACCCGGCCTGCCTCCCGCTAATTGACCGCTACGGCCGCGACGCAGTACTGGCCACTCTGCGCCAGCTGCTCGATGACCTGCGCGACCCCGCCCACCGTGGTGAACTCACCGCCACCGAGCTGGCCGCCGAGATCCTCCTCGGCCGTACCGGCGAACGCCTGGCCATGCAGCAACGCAGCCAGGTCCGTCGTGTGTTCAACCTCACCGGTACCGTGCTGCACACCAACCTCGGCCGCGCGCTGCTGCCCGAGGAAGCCATCGAGGCCATGCAGATGGCCGCCCGCTACCCGCTCAACCTGGAGTTCGACCTGGCCACCGGCAAGCGTGGCGACCGTGACGACCTGATCGAAGGCCTGATCCGCGAGCTGACCGGCGCCGAAGCCGTCACCGTGGTCAACAACAACGCGGCCGCTGTGCTGCTGGCGCTCAACAGCCTGGGTGCGCGCAAGGAGGGCATCATATCCCGCGGCGAACTGATCGAGATCGGCGGCGCCTTTCGCATTCCCGACATCATGGCCCGTGCCGGGGTAAAGCTGCACGAGATCGGCACTACCAACCGTACCCACGCCCGTGACTATGAGGCCGCCATCGGCCCGCGCACCGGCTTGCTGATGCGTGTGCACTGCAGCAACTACAGCATTCAGGGCTTCACCCACCAGGTACCGACTGCCGAGCTGGCGCGTATCGCCCATCAGCATGAACTGCCGCTGCTCGAAGACCTCGGCAGCGGCAGCCTGCTCGACCTCACGCGCTGGGGCCTGCCCGCCGAACCGACGGTGCGCCAGGCCCTGGCCGATGGCGCCGACATCGTCACCTTCAGCGGCGACAAGCTGCTGGGTGGCCCTCAGGCCGGGATCATCGTCGGTCGCAAGGCGCTGATCGCCAAGATCAAGAAAAACCCGCTCAAGCGCGCCTTGCGCGTCGACAAGATCACCCTCGCGGCACTCGAGGCAGTGCTGGCGCTGTACCGCAATCCCGACCGCCTGGCCGAGCGCCTGCCGAGCCTGCGCCTGCTCACCCGCAGCCAGGCCGAGATCCAGGCCCAGGCCGAGCGCCTGGCACCGCAACTCAAGGCCCGCCTGGGCGAGCAGTGGGTAGTAAGCGTTCAGCCGGCGCTGGGTATGATTGGCAGCGGCAGCCAGCCGGTGGCGCGCCTGCCAAGCGCGGCGCTGTGCCTGCGCCCGCAAGTGTCGAAGAAACTGCGCGGGCGCAGCCTGCATGTGCTGGAGCGGGCCCTGCGCGATTTGCCGGTGCCGGTGCTCGGGCGCATCGCTGACGACGCCTTGTGGCTAGACCTGCGTCAGCTCGACGATGAGGCCCAGTGGCTGGCGCAGTTGCCGGCCTTGCAATTGGGGCCAGTGCAGTGATCGTCGGCACTGCCGGGCACATCGACCACGGCAAGACTGCGCTGCTTCAGGCCATCACCGGCCAGGCCGGTGACCAGCGCCAGGAAGAGCGCGCCCGTGGCATGACCATCGACCTTGGCTACCGCTACGCTGCGCTGGCAGAAGGGGCGGCGTTGACCGGTTTCATCGATGTGCCGGGCCATGAGCGGTTTATCCACAACATGCTGGCCGGCGCCCATGGCATCGACCTGGTGCTGCTGGTGGTGGCGGCCGACGATGGGGTGATGCCGCAGACCCGCGAGCACTTGGCGATCATCGAGCTGCTGGGTATTCCCCAGGCGCTGGTGGCGATAAGCAAATGTGACCGGGTTGAGCCTGAACGCCTGGCAGAAGTGCAGGCGCAGGTCAGAGCGATGCTGGCAGACGGGCCATATGCCAAGGCACGGCAGTTTCCTGTGTCGAGCATCACCGGGCAGGGTATCGAGGTATTGCGCCGGGCCTTGCTGGAGGCCGAGGTGCAAGTGCGCCAACGCAGCGTGCGCGGTGGCTTTCGCCTGGCGGTCGATCGCGCCTTTGCCGTGACCGGCGCCGGGGTGGTCGTCACTGGCACAGCGCTGGCCGGGCGCGTCAGTGCCGGCGATACATTGCTGCTGGGCAAAACCGGCAAGCCGGTGCGGGTGCGTGGCCTGCACGCGCAGAACCAGGTGGCACTGGTGGCTGAGGCCGGCCAGCGGGTGGCGCTGAACCTCGCCGCCGAACGCCTGGCAGTAGAGCAGGTGCACCGAGGCGACTGGCTGGTACCCGAATGGCTGCATGCGCCCAGTGTTCGGGTAGATATCGAACTTTACCTGCTACCCGGTGAAACCCGCATTTTCGAGCATTTCAGTGCCGTTCACGTGCACCTCGGTACACAGGATGTGACAGCCCGGGTAGCTTTGCTCGAAGGCGAAACCCTTGCCGCCGGCCAGCGCATGTTTGCCCAGCTGCTGCTCAACGCGCCGTTGCAGGCGGTACACGGTGATCGTCTGGTGCTGCGAGACCAGCGTGCCCAGCGCACCCTCGGCGGCGGCAAGGTGCTCGACCCGTTCGCCCCGAGCCGGCAGCGCCGCAGTGCCGAACGCCTGCGCCAGTTGCAGGTGCTGCGCGATGCAGATGGCCTGGAGGAAGCGCTGTCGGCCTTGCTCGCCAGTGCGCTTGGTGGCCTTGACCCGCAGCGCCTGGAGCGCCAGTTCAATCGCCAGCGAGAAACGTGGCTATTGCCCACAGATGTGCAAGTGGTGGCCACGCGTCAGGGCCCTCTGCTTTTTGCCAAGGGCCAATGGCAGGCACTGAGGCACCAGGTGTTGGAGCAGTTGGCGCGGTTCCACGAGCAGGAGCCTGACCAGCTTGGCCCGGACCGCGACCGCCTGCGCCGCTTCGCCGCCTTGCCACTGGAGCGCCCGGCGTTTGTCAGCCTGCTCGATGAGCTGCTCAATGATGAACGGGTAGCCAGCAGCGGGCCATGGCTGCATTTGCCTGATCACAAGGTGCAGTTGAGCGCTGCCGACAGCGTGCTATGGGAGCAGCTGCAGCCGAAGTTGCTGGCAGGGCAATATGATCCGCCCTGGGTCAGGACGCTGGCCGCTGAAGGAAATTGCGCGGAAGCGGAGGTGCGCCTGCTGCTGCGCAAGCTGGCCCGGTTGGGCCTGGTGCATCAGGTGGTGCGTGACCTCTTCTACCCTGAGGCGACGCTACAACGCATGGCAGAGCTGCTGCTGGGGCAGGCCAGCGAGACACCGATAGTGCAGGTTGCTGCGTTTCGCGATATGTTGGGCATCGGTCGCAAGCGTAGTGTGCAGATTCTCGAATACTTCGACCGCATCGGCTTGACCCGGAGGGTGGCCGATCAGCGTCACATCCGCGCCGACAGCGCCCTGGCCCAGCAGGCCAGGCACTGAGTACAAGGAAGGCAATCGCGCCCGGTGGCGCGGCCGGGCTTCAAACCCGGTTGGGGACGGCAGCCGTTCCCGGGCAGGTTCGACTCCCGCTGCCTTCCGCCATTCTTACCGCATTGCAAGGCGCTCTTCTGTAGGAGCGGCCTTGTGTCGCGAAAAGGGGCGCGAAGCGGCCCCGGGTTTTCAGCTTCGTCGCATAGGTCGCCGGGGCTGCTTTGCAGCCCTTTCGCGACGCAAGGCCGCTCCTACAGCCGCTCTCCACACAGATCCAGCGTGAACCAGTGCTCGGCCGCATCCACATCCAACCCCGCCCCCAGCAGCGCAAACATCTTGCCCAGCGCCGCCTCGCGGGTCATGCCGCCACCACTGACCAGCCCGGCGCCGCGCAAGCGGTTACCCGCCGCATAGGTATCGAACACCACCGACCCTTCCGGGCACTGGCTGATGGCGGCCAGCAGCACACCACGCTGGCGCGCTGCACGCAGCACCTCCAGCAGCGCCTGGTCGTCCGACGGCCCGGTGCCACTGCCATAGCACTCCAGCAGCAGCCCTTGCACGCCACTGTCGAGCAGTGCCTTCAGGTGCGCGGCCTGCAGGCCCGGGAACACCGGCATCACCGCCAGGTTGACCGGTTGGCGCTGCTGGCGATAGCCCAGAGCGGCAGGCAAGTCGGTGGCACGCTCGCCTTCACGATGGCGCGGCAGTGCGGCGAAGGCGTCAAAGGCCTCGCTACGCAGTTTTGAAGTCCGGCAGCCATGCAGCAACTGGCCGTGGAAGTACAGGTGCACGCCAGCCTCCAGGCCCTGTTCGACCTGGCGCAGGGCCCCGCACAGGTTGTCCCAGGCATCGCTCCCCGGCGCCCCGGCCGGCAGCATCGAGCCGGTCAGCAGCACCGGCACCGGCAGGCCCAGCAGCAGGAACGACAGCGCAGCGGCGCTGTAGGCCAAGCTGTCGGTGCCATGCAGCACCAGCACGCCGTCATGGCCAGCGTCCACTGCTGCGACGATGGCATCGCGCATCGCCAGCCAGTTGTGCTGCTGCATGTTGGCGCTGTCGAGCAACGGGTTCATTTCCTGCAGCGTCCATTGCACCTGGGGCGCATCGGTCAGCTGGGCGAGGTGTTCGCGCATGCGCGTGTCGAAACCACCGGCCGGCGCCAGGCCTTCGGCGGTTTCCAGCATGCCGATGGTGCCACCGGTGTAGAGGACGAGGAGATTCTTGACTGCACGCATGGAAAGCATCCGAAGCGGTGAGCGGAGGTAGAGCAGCCGCCCACGGAAGGGGCGGCTGGGCAGGGGAGGATATCAGCGCTGCGGCTGAGCTTGGCCGACTGCTTTGTCAGTGGCTGTTTCCGCCTGTGGATTGGCAGGCCAGGCGTTGCGGTCCAGGTCCAGGTCGGCGAACTTCGACGAGTCGAACACCGGCTGCTGGATGCCGGCCTTGCGCTGGTCATCGTAGTCGCGCATCACCCGCAGGCCGACCTTGAACAGCAGGGCCAGGGCTACCAGGTTGACGAAGGCCAGGCAGGTCATGGTGATGTCGGCGAAGGCGAATACGGTCGACAGGTCCTGCATCGAGCCCCACACCACCAGCGCCAGAACCAGGGCACGGAACGCCAGCAGCACCATGCGGTTGCGGCTGAGGAACTGCAGGCTGTTCTCGCCCAGGTAGTAGTTGTAGAGGATGCAGGTGAACACGAACAGCGACAGTGCCACGCTGACGAACAGGCGGCCCCAGTCACCGACCACGGCGGCCAGCGAGTTCTGGGTCAGGACGATGCCGTCACCTTCGAAGCCTGGGGTGTAGAAGCCCGACAGCAGGATCAGCAGCGCGGTGCAGGTGCAGATCACGAAGGTGTCGAGGAACACGCTGAAAGCCTGGACCACGCCCTGGGCACCTGGGTGCTTCACGGCGGCCACGGCAGCTACGTTCGGTGCACTGCCCAGACCGGCTTCGTTGGCGAACACACCACGCTTCACGCCCATGACGATGGCGCTGCCGAGCAGGCCGCCGAACGCTGGGTCGAGGCCAAAGGCGCTCTTGAAGATGGTTTCCAGCATGGCGGGCACGTGTTCGATCTGGGTGCCGATCACGTACAGGGTCACGCCGATGTAGGCCAGGGTCTTGACCGGCACCAGCAGGTCCGACACTGCCGCGATGCGCTTGATGCCACCGAGGAAGGTGATGGCCAGCAGCACCGCCAGGACGATACCGGTGTGGCGCGGGTCGAAGGCAAAGGCGTTCTGCAGCGAGTGGGTCACGGTGTACGACTGCAGGCCGATGAAGGCGAAGCCGTAGGTGACCAGCAGCAGGATCGAGAACACGATGGCCATGCTTTTGCGCTTCAGGCCGTGCTGGATGTAGTAGGCCGGGCCACCACGGTACAGGCCGTCGCCGTCGGCGCGCTTATAGACCTGGGCCAGGGTGCATTCGAAGAAGCTGCTGGCCATGCCGACCAGGGCCGTGACCCACATCCAGAACACCGCGCCTGGGCCACCCAGGGTTACGGCGATACCGACACCGGCGATGTTACCGGCGCCAACGCGGCCGGCCAGGCTCAGCATCAGGGCCTGGAAGGAGCTCAGCTGGCCTGCCTGGCCACGCAGCGATTCCTTGAAGACGGCGAACATGTGGCCGAAGTGGCGGAACTGAACGAACCGCGAACGGATGGTGAAGTAACCGCCGAGACCGACGATCAGCACGATGAGAAGTTTCCCCGAGAGGAAATCGTTGAGTGCTTCGAGCATTGGAAAATGACCTCGATTCTTATTCTTCGCATGGAATGACTAGCGGACGGCAGGCGCACCGCTATTCGTTGGGGCGCATGGTTGGCCATGACAAAGGTGGTTACAATTTCGCGGGTTGCTCTGTTTTGGTGCGACTTGATGCTAGACTCGCATCATTCGCGTCACCCGAGTCTCTTAGCATGAGCGATCATTTCGCTACCAACCTGAAACTGGCTTGCAGCCACTACCGCTCTATTTCCGAAGTTTGCCGGCAGCTCTCGATCAACCGTGCGCAATTCAACAAGTACCTGAGCGGGCAGAGCCGTCCGACGGCTTACAACCTCAAGCGCATCGGCGATTTCTTCGGCGTTGAAGAGTACGAACTGAATTTGCCGCCCGAGCAGTTCAGCCGCCTGATCGGTGCACGTGTGTCGACGCCGGCCGAGCAGACCGATGACCCGATCAGCGAACTTTTCCGCCCGCTGCATGAGCACGCGGGCAACCTGTCGCGCTATTGCGGCTATTACTTCGAGTACTCCAACTGCATGTCGGTACCCGGCACTATCCTGGTGTCGCTGGTGCACCTGTGGGAAGAACGCGGCCGCTTCCTGTTCGAGCGCCAGGAACGCCAGGAGCGCTCCAGCGCCACCGACCAGCATGCCGAGGTGCGTTGCCGCTACCTGGGCGCGGCGTTCCAGCTGCAGGACCGGGTGTTCCTGATCGACTACGAGTCGCTGACTTTCAACGAGATGAGCCAGACCATTCTCATCCCCAGCTTCAAGAGCCGCATCACCCGCCTCAACGGCTTGAAGGCCGGGGTGTCCAGCGGCGACCGGCGCAACCCGGCCTGTACCCGGGTGGTGTGGGAGTACCTGGGGGAGGAGATCAACCGCATCAATGCCTATCGGCAGGTCAGGCTGTACCGGCCGGATGACCCACGGATTGATGACGATGTGCGCGAGCGGTTGAGTGTGGGGCCGTTGCGTAACAGCCTGTTCGAGATTGAGTGAACTACTGCCGCGCGCATGGGTATCAACCGTGTCGGTTCCCGTTGTGGCTTCCATCTTGCGGTCAGGATTAGCGCGCTCGGTGCTGGTGAGTGTTCGTCTTCTGCCTTGACCGAACAGTTATAAGGCGGCGCTGTGTGGGGCCCAAAGCTTACGCCTGCGTGGGCGCTCAATTCGACCGTTCGGTCTTGTTTTCCTTCAACCAGCGGGACCTTTCCACCACCTTTTAAGTTACCCACAAGTCGAACCTGTTTCCCATCATTATCAATATCAAGTGCAAAGGACCGGTATCCGACGAGGCTCAATAAAATCTGATGTCTGGACGCCAAATTGACCACGGCAGACGCAGTGCTCAGATTTTCCTGTGTGGGCAACACATCAGGGGGGAGTCATTAAGCAATGGCAACATGTTGCTGAACTCAATTGCACAAACTTGGCCGGATGCGAATGCATCAAGGAGTGCCTGCTGTTGAAATGTGAGCTCGTGTTTCAACCGCTGAGCATAGTGCCTGGAGAGTGCTGCAGTGCCTGGAGCGTCAGCCCTCAGCCGCCACGTGACGGCACGCCCCATCCAGTCTACGAGCGTGATCTTCGCTGAAGTCGAGGTGAGCAACATCGTTTAACCCTTCGCTATAACGCCTGTCATTGTTTGTCCTTGCCTGTAGGGATGTGGTGAACCTCTCGAAGATTCGGGAGCTATTTAGGCAATTATTTTTGATAGTGGATGCAGGACTGGGTCGCTTGAAGGTGTAGGGGTTTTCCTGTGCGGTAGTGGCTCTGAAGCGCTTTAGTAGCCACGTACCCCTAGGGTTGGACTTCCCCGCCCGGAAACCGCAAAATGACCCCTTTCCCTCATCAACCTGTTCGGATCTGCTGACTCTATGCGTATGCGCCTGATGCTGTTGGGTGGTGGCAATGCCCTCGGGCAAGCGCTGATTCGTCTCGGGGCCGAGGAGGACATCACATTCCTGGCTCCGCGCCCGCCGGAAAACGGCTGGGCCCCGGCCAGCCTCACTCAGCTGCTTGACGATCATCGCCCCGATGCCCTGGTCAACCTGGCCTACTACTTCGACTGGTTCCAGGCCGAGTCGGTCAGCGACCACCGTCTGGCCCAGCAGGAGCGGGCTGTAGAGCGGTTGGCGGAGCTGTGCCAGCATCACCAGATCACCCTGGTGCAGCCTTCCAGCTACCGGGTTTTCGACGGCTCGCGGGCCACTGCCTACAGCGAGAAGGACGAACCGGTACCGCTGGGCCTGCGTGGCCAGGCGCTTTGGCGTATCGAGCAAAGCGTGCGCGCGGCGTGCCCGCAGCATGTGCTGCTGCGCTTTGGCTGGTTGCTGGACGAGAGCATCGACGGCGCCTTGGGCCGCTTCCTGACCCGTGCCGAACAGCCGCAGGAACTGCTACTGGCTGATGACCGGCGTGGTAATCCGACTCCGGTCGACGACGCCGCGCGGGTGATCCTGTCGGTGCTCAAGCAGCTCGATTGCAGTGCACCGCTGTGGGGCACCTACCACTACGCCGGCAACGAGGCGACCACGCCGCTGGCGTTGGGCCAGGCGATTCTCAGCGAAGCCGGGCAGTACCGTCAGCTGGCAGTTCAGGCGCCGACCGCGCAGGCCCATGCCGCACGGCCGGACGCCAGCGAGGAGCCGCAGCACGCGGTACTGGCCTGCAAGAAAATTCTTCACACTTTCGGTATCAAGCCGCGTGCCTGGCGCGCAGGCTTGCCACCATTACTGGATCGATTCTACCGCCATGGCTGATGCCCCCATCCTGATCACCGGCGGCGCCGGCTTCATTGGCTCCCACCTGTGCGATGCGTTGCTGGCCAAAGGCTATGCCGTACGTATTCTCGACGACCTTTCCACCGGCAAGCGCGACAACTTGCAGCTGGGCAACCCGCACCTGGAGCTGATTGAAGGCGATGTGGCCGACGCCGAGCTGGTTCAGCGTGCCGCCGCCGGTTGCCGTGCCGTGGTTCACCTGGCTGCGGTGGCGTCGGTGCAGGCGTCGGTCGAAGACCCCGTGAAGACCCACCAGAGCAACTTCATCGGCACCCTCAACGTGGCCGAAGCCATGCGCCTGCATGGCGTGCGCCGCGTGCTCTTCGCATCGAGCGCAGCGGTGTATGGCAACAATGGTGAAGGTGAGTCGATTGCAGAGGACACGCCCAAGGCGCCGCTGACGCCCTACGCGGTGGACAAGCTGGCCAGCGAGCAATACCTCGACTTCTACCGCCGTCAGCATGGCCTGGAGCCGGTGGTGTTCCGCTTCTTCAATATCTTCGGCCCACGCCAGGACCCTTCCTCGCCGTATTCCGGGGTGATCAGCATCTTCAGCGAGCGGGCGGCCCAGGGCTTGCCGATCACCGTATTCGGTGATGGCGAACAGACCCGTGACTTCCTCTACGTCGGCGACCTGGTGCAGGTGATGGTGCAGGCACTGGAGCAACCGCAGGTGGAAGAGGGCGCGGTGAACGTCGGCCTGAACCAGGCGACTTCGCTGAACCAGATGCTCAAGGCGCTGGAGCAGGTGGTGGGCAGTTTGCCGGCGATCAGCTACGGCCAGGCGCGGTCGGGTGACATTCGCCATTCCCGGGCGAACAACCAGCGTTTGCTGGCGCGTTTCGACTTCCCGCAGCCGACCCCGATGGTCGAAGGGCTGGCCAAGCTGCTCGGCAAGGCTTGAGATAGCCGGGGCTGCTTTGCAGCCCATTCGCGACACAAGGCCGCTCCTACAGCAGACCGCGATCTATTGTAGGAGCGGACTTGCCGGGGCGCCGGACCGGTCGGAAAGGGGCGCAAAGCGCCCCTGTTCAGCGATGGCGCACCAGCTTGCGCTGGCAATCCTCCGCCGCCAGTGGCCTTCCGTCCTCTGCCCGTACCTGCAGAAGCCCAACAGCTTGCCCCTTGGCACTGTCCACCAGTTCCGAGCGCATTTCCCCCGCTTCGAACAGAAATCGCTCCCCCCACTGGCGCAACCCCACCACGACCGGAAACACCGAGCGGCCTTTTTCGGTCAGCACATATTCCTTGTAAGCACTGCCATCGGACGCCGGCTGCAAAGCCAGCAACCCGCTCTCCACCAGCAGCTTCAGCCGCGACGCAAGGATGTTTTTCGCCAGCCCCAGGTTCTTCTGGAACTCGCTGAAACGGCGCAGGCCATCGAAGGCATCGCGCAGGATCATCAGCGCCCAACGGTCACCCAGTACTTCCAGCGCCCGGGCCACGGGGCATTGAGCGTTCACGTCGTCGAGCATTGGCAGCACCTGCGTGGTTCATCTGGTTGCATATTAAAACCACATTTGCTAACTATCCATCATGTGGTTTCAATTTGAAACCAGTTGCGAAGGAGTCTGCCCGATGAATCGCTGGATATCCCTCTTGCTTGCCTCTACCAGCGCCATGGCCGTGGCCACGGTCTATTTCGCTCAGCCTTTGCTCGAGTCGATAGCCAGAGACCTCGGCGTGGCGCAGCAGCAGATCGGTTGGGTGGTCGGCGCAACGCAGGCGGGTTATGCCGTTGGGCTGATCCTGATCGTGCCCCTTGGCGATCTGATCGAGCGCAAACGCCTGCTGCTGGTGCAACTGCTGCTCGCCACCGTGGCCTTGATCGGTGTTGGCCTGGCGCAGCAGTGGCTGGTTCTGCTGGCTGCTTTGGCCCTGGTCGGGCTGATGGCGGTCATGGTGCAGGTCATGGTCGCCCACGCCGCCACCCTTGCCACCCCGGCCAGTCAGGGTCAAGCGGTGGGCACGGTCACCAGCGGTGTGGTGCTGGGCATTTTGCTGGCACGTCTGGTTTCAGGTGTGCTCGCCGACCTGGCCGGATGGCGTACGGTGTACTTCGTGGCGGCGGTTGTGCTCATGCTGATGGCCGTGGTGCTCTGGCGCTGGTTGCCCGCCAGCCGGTTACCTGCGCAACGGCCAGGCTACCTGCAACTGATCGGCTCGTTGTTCACCTTGTATCGACACGATCGTCTGCTGCGCCGGCGCGGGCTGTTCGGCCTGTTGATCTTCGCGGCGTTCAGCGCGTTGTGGAGTGCCATGGTGTTGCCCCTGAGTGCGCCACCGCTCGCGCTCAACCATACCGAGGTCGGCCTGTTCGGCCTGGCGGGTATCGCCGGTACCTTGGCGGCGTCGCGGGCCGGTCGCCTGGCTGATCGAGGGCTGGGTGAGCGTACCACCGGGCTGGCGCTGGGCCTGCTGACGTTGTCGTGGCTGCCGGCAGCCTTTGTCGGGCACTCGCTGACGGCGTTCGCGCTGGGTGTGCTGATGCTGGATTTTGCGGTGCAAGCGGTGCATGTCACCAACCAGAGCCTGTTGCTGGCGGGGCGTGGGGCGATGGCCAGCCGGTTGATCGGCGCCTACATGTGTTGCTACTCGATCGGCAGTGGTCTGGGGGCGGTGCTGGCGAGTTGGGTTTATGCGCGCTGGGGCTGGATTGCGGTGTGTGGGCTGGGGATGGCGATCAGTGCGCTGGCGCTGGGGTGCTGGTCCTGGGGGCAACGAGAAAGGGCGACCGAAGCCGCCCTGCCGTGTTCAGGTCAGAACTTGTAACCAAGGCCGACCATGTACACCCAAGGGTCGACATCGACGTCGACCTTGGTCTTGCTGTAGCCCAGTGCGGTCGGGCCGTTGACGCTGGCCTTGGTGTCGATGTCGACATACCAGACCGAGGCGTTCACCAGCAGGTTGTCGGTGATCATGTAGTCCATGCCCAACTGGCCGGCGATACCCACCGAGTCCTGCAGCTTGAGGTTGCTGAAGCCCTGTTGCTTGCGCTCACCGGTCAGGTCTTCATCGAAGAACAGGGTGTAGTTGATGCCGACGCCGGCATAGGGCTGGAACTTGGAGTTAGGCTCCATCGGGTAGTACTGCACGGACAGGGTCGGTGGCAGCTGCTTGATGTCGGCCAATTTGCCGTCCAGCCCGCCGCCCAGGCCTTTGACGCCTACGCTGTGCTTGAACGGAGTCGCAGCCAGCAGCTCCAGGCCGACGTGGTCGGTGAGCATGTAGGCGAAGGTCAGGCCCAGCTGGGTGTCGCTGTCCAGGGTCGCCTTGGTGCCTGACACCTTGTTGCCGTCGAATTTCAGGTCGCCGCTGCTTTCGTTCGGAGCAGTGGTGATGGCACCGGCGCGGACGATGACATCACCCGCTTTGTGGGCGTGGGCAACAGGGGCGGCGAGCGCAAGGGCCACAAGCGAGGCACCGAGCAAGGACTTGTTCATGGAAGCTCCCAAAGGACGTGAGTAATTGAATAGTCCAATGGTACGGAGCTGAATAAACGGAATGTTTGACCCAGCTCAAAGAAGCGTCATCACGAATTCGAAACAGTTCTCACTTGAGAACATAAGTGTATATTTTCTCGGCTTCCATCTGGTATCCGGCGTCGGCCAATTCGCTGCTGGAGGCTCTAACCTGCATCTTTCCCTCGATCCAGTAGGGCTGATAGAGGTCCTCCACACGCACACCCATTTCGCTGAAGATATGCACGATCTGGTTCGACGGCGGCGGTGGCACATGGATGCAGGCGCCGTAGTAAGGCACCAGCAAGAACTCCGTGGTGCGGCCTTCTTCGCTCACCTCCAGCGGCACGATGTAGCCAGGAATCTTGACCTGCTGGCCATCGAGGCTTTTCACCACCGGGGCGTCGGGCCCTTGCTGGCGTGCCGGCGGGGCCGATTCGGCAGACAGCGCATCGCTCAGCTGCGACATGTCGTGCAGCGGCGCCAGTTGTGGCGGGATGATCGGTGCGCCTTCAGGGATAAGCGCAGGCCAGTCCAGTTCACGTACCCCATCTGCCCAGGCTGGTAGAGCCAGTGAGAGCAGCACGGCCAGCAAGAGCTGTGCTGCCTGTCCCGGCCTCTTCGCGGGTAGACCCGCTCCCACAAAGTCCTCCACAGCTTTCAACGTCAGCGCAGTACCTGTGGGAGCGGGTTTACCCGCGAAGAAGGCGATGAGGTTCCGGATCATTACACTGACTCTCAGAGATGAATCGACAAGCCATCGGCCAGCGACTGCCGATAGGCTCGCCAGGCCGGTACGCTGCCCATCAGCAGCGCTGCGCCAAGGATGATAGCCAGCAGCGTCCATTCATGTGCGCTAGGCAAGGCCAGGGGCAGGTACAGGCCGTAGTTGGCCTGCACGTAGCCTTGGGCCAGGGCGATGCCTGCGTACAGCAACCCAAGCCCCGCCGCGATGCCCGTCACCGCCAGCGCCAGCGCTTCGAGTACCAGCAGCCCGGCGATATGCCACGGGCGTGCGCCCACCGAGCGCAGGATCGCCATCTCCCGGCGGCGTTCGTTGAGGCTGGTGAGAATCGCCGTGAGCATGCCAATCAGGCCGGTCAACACCACAAACAACGACACCACGAACAACGCCTGCTCGGCGGTGCCCATCAGGCTCCACAACTCCTGCAAGGCAACCCCAGGCAGAATCGCCAGCAACGGCTCGCTGCGGTACTCGTTGATTTCGCGCTGCAGGCTGAAGGTGGCGATCTTGTTGTTCAGGCCGAGCATGAACGCGGTGATGGCTGCCGGCTGCAGGTCCATGGTCCGCGCCTGATCGGCGCTGATGCGACCGGCACCACGGGCCGGCACGCCGTTGTGCCAGTCGATGTGGATGGCCTCCATGCCACCGAGGCTGATGTGCAGGGTACGGTCGACCGGCGTGCCGGTGCGTTTGAGCACGCCGACCACGGTGAACGGTTTGTCGTCATGCTTGACCAGGCTGATCGCGGCCACGCCGTGCGCCAGTACCAGCTTGTCGCCCAGCTTGTAGTGCAGCGCTTCGGCCACTTCGGCGCCGAGCACCACTTCGAACGGGTCGCTGGCAAACTCACGGCCCTGGCTCAGTTCCAGATGCTGCCGGCGACCGTATTGATAGTGGCTGAAATAGTCCGTGGTGGTGCCCATCACCCGATAGCCACGGTGCGAATCGCCCAGTGAGATGGGGATCGCCCACTTTACCCGCGGGTCTTGGGCATAGTGCTGGTAGCTGTCCCAGCGGATGTTGTTGGTGGCGTTGCCGATGCGAAATACCGAATACAGCAGCAGGTTCACCGAGCCCGAGCGGGCGCCGACGATCAGGTCGGTGCCGCTGATGGTGCTGGCGAAGCTGGCGCGAGCCTCGGTGCGTACGCGTTCGACAGCCAGCAACAGGCACACCGACAAAGCGATGGCGAAGGCGGTGAGAAAGGCGGTGAAACGGCGGTTGGCCAGGCTGGCCAGGGCAAGGCGGAGCAGGTACATCAGGCCTCCCGAGGCTTGGCGGCGCGGTTGAGTTCGGCCAGTGAAAGGTGACGGTCGAACAACGGTGCCAGGCTTTGGTCATGGCTGACGAACAGCAGGCTGGAACCGGCTGCGCGGCATTCGTCGAACAGCAGGCGAATGAACGCTTCGCGGGTGTCTGCATCCAGTGCCGAGGTCGGCTCGTCGGCAATCACCAGTTCCGGCTGGCCGATCAGGGCGCGGGCGGCGGCGACGCGCTGCTGCTGGCCGATCGACAGGCTGTCGGCACGCCGTGCAAGCAGCGCCGGGTCAACCAGGCCCAGGTGCGCGAGCAGTTCGCTGGCGGCCTGGTCGACGCTGCCGTGGCGCTGGATGGCACGTTCGGCGCGGCTGCGCGAGAACCGGCACGGCAACTCGACGTTTTCCCGCACCGAAAGGAACGGCAGCAAGTTGAACTGCTGGAAGATGTAGCCGGTGTGGTCGACACGGAAGCGGTCGCGCGCGCCTTGGCCGAGCATGGCGAGGTCCTGCCCCAGTAGCTGGATACGCCCCTGGCCCGGCCGATTGACCCCGCCCAGCAGGCCCAGCAGGGTGGTCTTGCCACTGCCGCTGGGGCCCTTGAGGAACAACGCTTCGCCGGCTTGCAGGCGGAACGCCGGGATATCCAGCAACGGCGCCTGGCCGGGCCACGCGAACACCAGGTCCTGCAGTTCAATCAACGCCTGGCTCATTTCAGAACGCGACCACGGCCTTGGCGGGCGAGGTCTCGACGCCTTTCTGGCCGTTCGGGCCGATCAGTTGCACATTGATCTTCTGGGTGGCCGGGAAGGCCTTGTACAGCGGGGTAAGGTCGATCTGGGCGAGGTTTTCCGGGTTGGCGCAGGTCAGCTGGTAGTGGGCATTGATGTCACTGTGCACGTGGCCTTTCTCATGCTCGTCAGCGTCGTCGTCAGCTTTGGCCGCGTCACCAAACAACGGGCTTTCGAGCTCTTGCTGGTCTTCCTTGCAGCCGGCGGCCGAGGCCAGGGCGAACAGCTTCAGCGGTTGTTCGAGCTGCTGGCGCACAGCAGCCACCTTGGCCTTGTCGGCATCGCTGCTGGCCATGTGCTCGAAGCCCACCAGGTTCATCGCCGGGCTGTCCAGCTCCAGTTCCAGGGTGTTGCCGTCGAGAACCGCGTTGAGCTTGGCCACGCCATGCTCGTGGGCTCCGAGGGTGCCGTGGGCGTGATCATGATCATGTTCGTCGTGGGCATGAGCCACGGCCAGGGGCAGCAGGGCGAAGGGCAGGGCGAGCAGCAGACGACGCATGGACGACTCCGGAGCGGGCTTAAAGATTCGGTTATGTTATAACAACTTTTCTTCGCGCCGCCAGCCTGCGTGGCGCAGGTTTCATGTTGCGGTAGGATGGCTGCATTGACCTGAGCTCAAGGAATGCATCGTGAGAATTCGTGGACAGATTGGTGACTGGCCGGTGGACCTGACCATCGAGCTGGAGCCTTCGGAATGGGCGCAGTTGGGGCGGCAGATCGAAAAACCGCTGCCTGAGCCGGTAGCCACGACAGCGTCGTCGCGCCAGGACGATGGGCAGTGGAATGCAGCACTTGAGGTACTGCGCCTGGCAGGGCAGATGAGCGGGCCAGAGTTGCTGGACCGGTTGGAAGGGCTGGCCGGGAGTACTGCGGCGGGCAAGCGTTTGCTGGTGCGCTTGCGGCATAGCAGTAAGGTGAAGGTGGAAAGTGGCGTGGATGCGCCGGTGTATCACTGGGTGGGGTAAGGTTCTGGATGCTGGGGCCGCAAAGCGGCCCCGGCATTCTCAGGCTCAGAACATGGCCGAAGACAGGCGACGGCGGTATACGCCAACCAACGGATGATCGCTGCCCAGGAGTTCGAACACCTGCAGCATGGCCTTCTGCGGCAAACCGTTTTCATACGCACGGTTACGCTGGAACAGTTTCAGCAACCCTTCCAACGCCGCCTCGTACTGCTGGCGCGCCAGTTGCTGGATGCTCAGCTGGTAAGCCGCTTCGTCATCCTGCGGGTTCTGCGCCAGGCGGCTCTTCAGGTCAGCGATTTCCGGCAGGCTGGCGGCCTGGCGCAGGAAGGTCAACTGCGCCTTGGCACCGGCCAGCGCGGCCTTGTGTTCGTCGGTCTTCACCGCATCCAGCACTACCTGGGCTTCCCCCAGCTCCCCACGCTCGGCCAGGCAGCGGGCGTACAGGATCAATGCCTCGGCATTGCTGTTGTCTTCGCCCAGCAGTGCTTGCAGCGCAGCTTCGGCCTCGGCGAAACGGCTTTCGGCAAACAGCGCCTTGGCTTGCTCCAATGGCGAAGCGGTTGGCGCGGGAGGCAGTTGCACATGCGGCTCTAGCATGACGCGGATCGCCGACTCCGGCTGCGCACCGGCAAAGCCGTCGACCGGCTGGCCATCCTTGAACAGCACCACGGTCGGCAGGCTGCGGATACCGAACTGGGCCACCACTTGCTGCTCGACGTCGCAGTTGATCTTGGCCAGCAGCAGTTCGCCCTGGTAACCCTCGGCGATCTTCGCCAGCAGTGGCATCAGCGCTTTGCATGGCGCGCACCACTCGGCCCAGAAGTCCACCAGTACCGGCTTGTGGAAGGAATTCTCGATTACCAGTTGCTGGAAGTTGGCATCGGTGGCATCGAAGATGTAGGGCAGATCTTTACTAGGGGCTAGGCTCATCGCGACTCTCGCAAATCCGTGATTCGCACCACTATAAAGGCTCGCGGCTGGCGTGGTACAGGCTGACTCGGCGGAATTCGTGTGGCTCTGCCAGGTCTGGCAGGGTAAGGGCTTCGAGCACGCCAAGCTGTTGATACAGCGGGTGGCTGAAATCACGCACGCGCGAGTCGGCCACCAATGCCTGGCGACCACGGCCAAGGAAGGCGTCGAGCAGTGGCAGGTTGGCGCGGTCGTAGAGTACGTCGGCCACCAGGATCAGGTCGAAGCGGTCATCTTCGGCGAAAAAATCGCTGCTGTAACCGAGCTCCACCCCATTCAGTGCGGCGTTGGCGCGGCAGGCGGCGAGGGCCAGCGGGTCGAGATCGCAGGCCACTACCTCCAACGCGCCTGCGCGGGCAGCGGCAATCCCGGCGATGCCGGAGCCGGCGCCAAAGTCGAGCACACGCTTGCCAGCCACCCATTCCGGGCGCTCGGCCAGGTAACGCGCCATCGCCAGGCCGCTGGCCCAGCAGAAGCTCCAGTACGGCGGATCTTCGAGAATGCGCCGGGTTTCTTCGCTGCTGAAGGCGCGGTCCATGTTCTGGTCATCGATCAGCCATAGCTTGAGCTCGCACTCGGGCAAATCGCTGATCACCAGGCGCGCTTCACCGATCAGGCCGCTGAGGGCCTGTTGCAGGGCAAGCGGCGCCATTTACGGCGCCTTCTCGAATCGCAGCGGGCCGGTGGCCTGGGTCTGGGCCTGGATGATGCGTACAGGGGGCAGGTGCATGATCAACTGGCCGGAATTGCTGGCGCGGCCGCGCAGTTCCACGCGGGCACCCGCCGGGAAGGCTTCGGGGTTGAAACGCAGGTGATAGGGCAGGGCCTTGCCAGTGCCGGTCAGGGTGCTGCTGGCCAGCAGCTGTTGCGGGCGGTCGCGGTCGTCGATGACCAGCAGCGCCAGCTCTACGTCGGCGCCGGCGGGGATCTCCAGCAAGGTGCCGCTCAGTTCTCGTTGATAGGCCGGCAATGGGCCAAGCGGTTCGGCGTTTTTCGCTACCTTGGCCGATGCTGGCGCGGGGACTGCTTCGGTTTTGGGGCGGTCACTGCCGCAGGCGGCGAGCAGGGAAGCGCAGCACAGCACGACGAGCGCACGAAGATGCATGGGTGGGTCCTTCACGGGCAGAATTGTATGGATGTTAACCCCTTTGGCTTGTCTTGCCAGTGCAATGCGCTACCATGGCCCTCCCTTTTTTTGTTGCCTGCCACCATGCACTGTCCCTTTTGCGGTGCCAACGACACCAAGGTCATCGACTCGCGTCTGGTCGCCGAGGGCGAACAGGTGCGCCGACGCCGTGAATGCGTCGCCTGCGGCGAGCGCTTCACCACCTTCGAAACCGCCGAGCTGGTGCTGCCCCGGCTGATCAAGCAAGACGGCACTCGCCAGCCCTTCGATGAAGAGAAGCTGCGGGCCGGCATGCAGCGTGCGCTGGAGAAGCGCCCGGTCAGCGTCGAGCGCCTTGAAGCGGCGCTGGCGCATATCAAGAGCCGCCTGCGCGCCACTGGCGAGCGCGAGGTCAAGTCCTTGGTGGTGGGCGAAATGGTCATGGCCGAGCTGCGCAAGCTCGATGAAGTGGCCTACATCCGCTTCGCCTCGGTGTACCGGCGCTTCCAGGACCTCGACGAATTCCGCGAAGAAATCGACCGCCTGGCCCGCGAGCCGGCTAAAGAGTGAGCATGCCCAGCCAGACCGCGATCCTCGACGCCCATTACATGGCCCGCGCGCTGGAGCTGGCGCGCAAGGGCGTGTACACCACCCACCCCAACCCGCGTGTGGGTTGTGTGATTGTGCGCGATGGCGAAGTGGTCGGTGAAGGCTGGCACGTGCGTGCCGGTGAGCCGCACGCCGAAGTGCATGCCCTGCGCCAGGCCGGCGAACGAGCCCGCGGCGCCTGCGCCTATGTCACCCTTGAGCCGTGCAGCCACCATGGCCGCACGCCGCCGTGCGCCGAGGCGCTGGTCAAGGCCGGTGTGGCCCGGGTGGTCGCCGCCATGCAGGACCCCAACCCGCAAGTCGCCGGTCAAGGCCTGCGGCGCCTGGCAGACGCCGGCATCATCGTGGCCAGCGGCGTGCTCGAAGCCGAGGCCCGCGCGCTCAACCCCGGCTTCCTCAAGCGCATGGAACACGGCCTGCCGTTCGTCCGCGCCAAGCTGGCGATGAGCCTGGACGGCCGTACCGCCATGGCCAGCGGTGAAAGCCAGTGGATCACCGGGCCCGCTGCCCGATCGGCGGTGCAACGCCTGCGCGCCCGTTCCAGCGTGGTGCTGACCAGTGCTGCCAGCGTGCTGGCTGACAACGCGCGGATGACCGTGCGTGGCGCCGAGCTGGGCCTGGACCCCGAAACCACCGCTCTGGCGCTCAGCCGTACGCCGTTGCGCGTGCTGATCGACGGCCGCCTGCGCCTGCCGCTGGATGCGCCGTTCTTTCAGGCCGGCCCGGTGCTGGTAGTCACCGCTGTCGCAGATGACCCGCGCTATGCCGCCTTCGGCCATGAACTGCTCAGCCTGCCGGGCGACAATGGCCAGGTAGACCTGCCGGCATTGCTGCAGGCGCTGGCCACCCGCGGTGTCAACGAAATCCTGCTGGAGGCTGGCGCCGGCCTGGTCGGCGCCTTCGCCCGCCACGGCCTGATCGACGAGTACCTGTTGTTCGTCGCTGGCACTTTCCTCGGCTCCCAGGCCCGGCCGTTGCTGGACTGGCCGCTGGACAAGATGAGCCAGGCGCCGCGGCTGAAAATCACCGAAATGCGCGCAGTGGGCGATGACTGGCGGGTCACGGCCATACCTCTGCCGGCACCCGGCGTATAATGCCGGGCTTGCCCCGCGCAACCCGTTTCTGAGGAAGTCCCCATGTTCACCGGCATCATCGAATCCATCGGCACCATTCGCAGCATGACCCCCAAGGGCGGTGACGTGCGCGTATACGTCGAAACCGGCAAGCTCGACCTGGGTGACGTCAAGCTCGGCGACAGCATTGCCGTCAACGGCGTGTGCCTGACCGCCGTCGAGCTGCCGGGTAATGGTTTCTGGGCCGACGTCAGCGTCGAGACCCTCAAGCGCACCGCCTTCATCGACCTTAAAAGCGGTAGCAAGGTCAACCTGGAGAAAGCCCTGACCCCGACCACCCGCCTGGGCGGCCACCTGGTCAGCGGCCATGTCGACGGCGTCGGCGAAATCATCTCGCGCAGCGATAACGCCCGCGCCATCCAGTTCCGCGTGCGTGCACCCAAGGAACTGGCCAAGTACATCGCCCACAAGGGTTCGATCACCGTCGACGGCACCAGCCTGACGGTCAACGAGGTCAATGGCGCCGAATTCGAGCTGACCATTGTCCCGCACACCCTGTCCGAAACCATCATGGCCGACTACCGCGCAGGGCGTCGGGTGAACCTTGAGGTCGACTTGCTGGCCCGTTACCTGGAGCGTTTGCTGCTGGGCGACAAGGCCGCCGAACCGAGCAAGGGCAGTGGCATCACCGAAAGCTTCCTGGCCGCCAACGGCTTCTTGAAATCCTGATTGAGAAGGGGGTGCCGAGTGGCGCTCAACAGCATCGAAGAACTGGTCGAAGACATCCGCCAGGGCAAAATGGTCATCCTCATGGATGACGAAGACCGCGAGAATGAAGGCGACATCATCATGGCCGCCGAGTGCTGCCTGCCTGAGCACATCAACTTCATGGCCAAGCACGCCCGCGGCCTGATCTGCATGCCGATGACCCGCGAGCGCTGCGAGACCCTGAAGCTGCCGCTGATGGCACCGCGCAACGGCTCGGGCTTCGGCACCAAGTTCACCGTGTCGATCGAAGCCGCCGAAGGCGTCACCACCGGCATTTCCGCCGCCGACCGCGCGCGCACCGTGCAGGCTGCAGCAGCCAAGGACGCCAAGGCCGAAGACATCGTCAGCCCGGGCCACATCTTCCCGCTGATGGCCCAGCCTGGCGGCACCCTGGCCCGCGCCGGCCACACCGAAGCGGCCTGCGACCTGGCGCGCATGGCTGGCTTCGAGCCGAGCGGTGTGATCTGCGAAGTGATGAACGACGACGGCACCATGTCGCGCCGTGCCGAGCTGGAAGTGTTCGCTGCCGAGCATGGTCTGAAGATCGGCACCATCGCCGACCTGATCCACTACCGCATGATCCACGAGCGCACCGTGCAGCGCGTCTCCGAGCAGCCGATCGAGAGCGAGCTGGGCGAGTTCAACCTGGTCACCTACCGCGACGCGGTGGAAGGCGACGTGCACATGGCCCTGACCCTGGGCAACATCTGCGCCGAAGAGCCGACCCTGGTGCGCGTGCACAACATGGACCCGCTGCGTGACTTGCTGCTGGTCAAGCAGCCTGGCCGCTGGAGCCTGCGCGCAGCCATGGCCGCCGTCGCCGAGGCTGGCAGTGGCGTGGTGCTGCTGCTGGGCCACCCGCTGGACGGCGACGTGTTGCTGGCGCATATCCGCGAAAGCGCGGGCGATGCACCGACCAAGGCGCCGACCACCTACAGCACCGTCGGTGCCGGTTCGCAGATCCTGCGCGACCTCGGTGTGCGCAAGATGCGCCTGATGAGTTCGCCGATGAAGTTCAATGCGATATCCGGATTCGATCTGGAAGTTGTAGAATACGTGCCCTCCGAGTGACTTGAGGCGGCATTGACGCCCTGAGCTCGAGTCCAGACCCCTGTCGAGGCCGCTTGTATGCGGCCTCGCTCTTGAAGATGAGAATATCGGAATGACCCTGAAGACCATCGAAGGTACCTTCATCGCCCCCAAAGGTCGCTATGCTTTGGTGGTTGGCCGCTTCAACAGCTTCGTCGTCGAAAGCCTGGTAAGCGGCGCCGTTGATACCCTGGTACGCCACGGTGTCAGCGAAAGCGACATCACCATCATCCGTGCCCCGGGTGCGTTCGAAATCCCGCTGGTGGCACAGAAAGTCGCCCAGCAAGGCGAATACGACGCGATCATCGCCCTGGGCGCAGTGATCCGTGGCGGTACCCCGCACTTTGAATACGTGGCGGGCGAATGCACCAAGGGCCTGGCCCAGGTGTCCATGGAGTTCGGCGTACCGGTGGCCTTCGGCGTTCTGACCGTCGACTCCATCGAGCAAGCCATCGAGCGCTCCGGCACCAAGGCTGGCAACAAAGGCGGTGAAGCTGCCCTGTCCGCACTGGAAATGGTCAGCCTGCTGGCGCAGTTGGAGGCCAAGTGATTAGCGACGAAAGCGATCGTTTCAACCCGCGCGATCCAAAACCTGCGGATGCCGGCAAGCCATCGAAGAGCGCCAAGCGTCGCGAAGCCCGCAAGCTCGCGACCCAGGCCCTGTATCAGTGGCACATGGCCCAGCATTCGCTGAACGAGATCGAAGCGCAGTTCCGGGTCGATAACGATTTCACCGATGTCGACGGTGCCTATTTCCGCGAGATCCTCCACGGGGTCCCGGCAATCAAGGGCGAAATCGACAAGGCGCTGGTGCCTTGCATGACCATCGCACTGGAAGAGCTCGACCCGGTTGAGCTGGCGGTGCTGCGCCTGTCCACCTGGGAACTGATCAAGCGCGTCGACGTACCGTACCGCGTGGTGATCAACGAAGGCGTGGAACTGGCCAAAGTCTTCGGTGCCACCGACGGCCACAAGTTCGTCAACGGCGTGCTGGACAAGCTCGCTCCGGCCCTGCGTGAAGCAGAAGTCAAGGCGAACAAGCGCTGATACTGGCGCTGCCGGCCCATGGGTGAGTTCGAGCTGATCAACCATTACTTCGCCGCCGCGCCCTGTGCGCAGGGCGGCGAGGGCGTGGTGCTGGGCATCGGCGACGATTGCGCCCTGCTCGACCTTCCCCCCGGTGAACAACTGGCGGTGTCGACCGACACCCTGGTCGCCGGGGTGCATTTCCCCGCTGTCTGCGATCCGCTGCTGCTTGGCCAGCGCTCGTTGGCCGTGGCGGCCAGTGACCTGGCAGCCATGGGCGCGACGGCGATCGGCTTCACCCTCGCCCTGACCCTGCCTGATGTCGGCCCCGACTGGCTGGCGGCCTATGCCGATGGCCTCAGTCGCATGGCCCAGCGTTGCCGCATGAGCCTGATCGGTGGTGACACCACCCGTGGCCCGCTGAGTATTACCGTCACCGTGTTCGGCCGCGTGCCGGCTGGCCAGGCGTTGCGCCGCAGCGGCGCGCGGCCGGGTGACCTGCTGTGCGTCGGCGGTTCGCTGGGCAAGGCGGCAGGGGCGTTGCCGCTGGTACTGGGCGAGCGCGAGGCAGCGGCCGAACTGGCCGGGCCACTGCTCGACCACTACTGGTCGCCGATGCCACAGCTCGACCTTGGCCAGCGGCTGCGCGGCCGGGCCACGGCGGCGTTGGACATTTCCGATGGCCTGCTCGCCGACTGTGGGCATATCGCCAAGGCATCCGGGGTCGCGCTCGAGGTGAACCTGGCGCAGGTGCCAGTGTCTCCTGCTCTGGAGGCCTTCCTTGGGCACGATGCGGCCCGGCTGGCAGCGCTGACCGGCGGCGACGACTACGTACTGGCATTTACCCTTGCGCCTGAGGCGCTCGCTCCGTTGACCGACCTTGGTTTCGCCGAGGTGCACGTTATCGGGCGCGTGCTCGAAGGCCAGGGCGTGACCCTGCGCGACCTGCAGGGCCAGGACATCACCCCGCTTCAACGGGGCTATCAACACTTTAGGGAGACACCGTGACCGACCACCCCAACCAGGTGCCTGCGGAGTTCGTTCCGCCCTCGGTCTGGCGCAATCCGTGGCACTTCATCGCCTTCGGCTTCGGCTCTGGCACCCTGCCCAAGGCCCCTGGCACCTGGGGTTCGATGGTAGCGATTCCGTTCATCCCGCTGTGGCAGATGCTGCCCGACTGGGGCTACTGGCTGTTGCTGGGCGTGATGATGCTTTTCGGGTTCTGGCTGTGCGGCAAAGTCGCTAACGACTTGCGCGTGCACGACCATGAGGGCATTGTCTGGGATGAGATGGTCGGCATGTGGATCACCCTGTGGCTGGTGCCGGAAGGGTGGCAGTGGATCCTCGCAGGGTTCCTCATGTTCCGCTTCTTCGACATCCTCAAACCATGGCCGATCCGCTGGATTGACCGCCATGTGCACGGTGGTGTCGGGATCATGCTCGACGATATCCTGGCTGGTGTGTTCGCCTGGCTGGGCATGCAGATTCTGGTGTGGGCGGTAGGCTGAGGCAGGGAGCGTTTCGATGGCCATGAGGACTGTGCTGCTGGCAATGATGCTGAGCCTTGCCCCCTGGGTAATGGCGGCCGATGCGTTACCGAAGCAGATTCACCTGGTCAGCGAAGAGTGGATCGACTACACCAATGCCGATGGCAGTGGCGTGGCCTGGGATGTGCTGCGCAAAGTGTTTGAGCCTGCGGGGGTCAAAGTGCTGACCCAGAGCGCGCCGTACAGCCGCGCGGTTGGCCTGGTCAAGCGTGGTGAGGCTGATGCCTGGGTCGGGTCGTACAAGGATGAAAACGACGATAACCTCTATCCGCGCTGGCATTTCGACATGGACCACATCTATGCCTTGGGGCTGGCCACCACTGCGGTGCCGACCTTGGCCACCGTCGGCCAGTACCGCCTGGCCTGGGTGCGCGGCTATGACTACAGCAGTTACTTGCCCAACGCGCACAACTTCCGCGAGATCCAGCGCCGTGAAGGGATCTTGCCGATGCTCGAGCATGAACGGGTGGATTTCTACATCGATGCGCAGACCGAAGTCGACTACGTGCTCGGGCAGGCTTCGCAGCCAGAGCGTTTTCGCAGCACCCATGTGGCCGAACTCCCGTTGTACCTGGCGTTTTCCAAGAACGAGCACGCCAAGGCCCTGCGCGACCTGTTCGACGAACGCATGGCCGAGCTGGTGCACAGCGGCGAGTTGAAGCCGATCTTCGAGCACTGGAAGCAGCCTTATCCCTTCACCCCGGACAGCAAGCCGCAGTAGCCGTGCAATTGCCCGATGCCTGCGAGATCCCTGTGGGAGCGGGTTTACCCGCGAAGCAGGCGACGCGGTGGGTGGCACCGGCTTTGCCGGTGTTCGCGGGTAAACCCGCTCCCACAGGCGTTGCGCGGGGCACAAAGCCAGGCCCTGCTAAGCATCGAACTTTTCGATCTTAAGCTACGGTATTCAACGAGCGCACACGCGGCGACCTGCTGATACAATCGGCTCACGAGAAATTACCTACTTTATCCAGGAGCACAACGTGCCCGTCGTCTTTGTTGCCGCCTCGAAACTTCCGACTCCCTTTGCGACCTTCACCATGCATGGCTTCCTCGACGAAGCCACTGGCCGTGAGCACGTGGTGCTCAGCCTGGGTGATTTCGCCGACGGTGAGCCGGTGTTGGGGCGTCTGCACTCCGAGTGCCTGACCGGCGATGCCCTGTTCAGCCAGCGCTGCGACTGCGGTTCGCAGCTGGAAGCCGCGCTGCAGGCAATCGCCCGCGAAGGCCGTGGTGTGCTGCTGTACCTGCGTCAGGAGGGCCGTGGCATCGGCCTTTTGAACAAGATCCGCGCCTATGAGCTGCAAGATGGCGGTGCTGACACCGTCGAGGCCAACGAACGCCTGGGCTTCGCCGCTGACCAGCGCGACTACGCCATGTGCCTGCCGATGCTCGAGCACCTGGGCGTGAAGTCGCTGCGCCTGATGACCAACAACCCACGCAAGGTCAAGGCGCTGACCGACATGAACATCAAGGTCGCCGAGCGTGTGCCACTGCACACCGGGCATAACCCGCACAATCGTTACTACCTGGCCACCAAGGCCGGCAAGCTCGGCCACATGCTGGGTAACGAACACCAGGGCGAGGTGCCCCAGGCGTGACCCGCGGCGAGGTCAAGCGGCGCCTGGCGCTGGCTTGGTGGCAGTACCTGGCAGTCGGCCTGGTGCCGCTGCCGGTCATGGCCTGGGCCTTCGGTGGTGGCGATGCGCTGATCCCGGTGCTGGCGATGCCGCTGTTCATCGCCGGTGCCGCGACCATGTTCCTCAGCCTGCCGCGCTTCGGCGCCTATAAGCGGGCGCTGATCGCCACCTCGAAGGTGCTTGGCACCCCTGAAGAGCCTGCAGCCTGGATAACCCTGGCGCGGGTGCGGCGCATGGCCATGTTGTTCGCATGCTTCCCGGCCTGGGTCGCTGCGCTGTCGGTGCTGGTCGGGCTTGAGGCGGTGCCGCAGTTCCTCCTCGCGCTGTCTACCGTGGTGGTGCTTTACCTTTACCGCATTCCACGTCAGCTGGGCTGATGCGCGTCCTGCTTTGCCTGTTGGCACTGCTGGCCCTGACCGCGAGGGCCGGCGAACCCTTGCGCGTGGTCAGCCTCGCGCCGTCGATGAGCGAGATCATGCTCGAACTGCGCGCCGATGACCTGCTGGTGGGCGTGCTCGATGGCGGCGAGCGACCGCAGGCACTGCAGCGGCTGCCTTCGGTCGGGCGCCACGGCCAGCTGGACATGGAAACGCTGCTCAGCCTGAAGCCCGACCTGCTGCTGCTCTGGCCTGGCAGCGTGGCACCGGCCCAGCGCGACCAGCTCAGGCGCTTGGGTATCGCCACGTACAGCGCTGAACCCCATAACCTGAACCAGTTAATCGAACAGATCGAGGCCATTGCCGTGCGTGTCGGGCGGGGCGAGCAAGGTCGTCCATACGTGCAGGCCCTGCGCGAGCGCCTGCAGCAGTTGCGCCAACAGTACCGGCGTGAGCAGCCGCTGCGGGTGTTCTACCAGGTCTGGGACCGGCCGCTGTACACCTTGGGTGGGCAACAGGTGGTCAGCGATGCCCTGGCGGTGTGCGGGGCGCGCAATGTCTTTGCCGACCTGAGCCAGCCGGCACCACAGGTGAATGTCGAGTCGGTGCTGATGCGTGACCCGCAGGTGATCCTGGCAGGTGACAAGGCGCAGCTTTCGAGTTGGAAGGCTTGGCCGCGGCTGAGCGCGGTGGCAGGGGATGGTTTGCTGGTGGTGCCAGACAAGGGCCTGGAGCGGCCCAGCGGGCAGATGATCGAAGCCACCGCCCGCCTGTGCGCGCTGCTGGCCGCTAGAGTGCCGGCGTCCAGGTGACGCTGAACAGCGCGGTGCGGCCTTCTTCTCGGTAGCCATAGCTGGCCCCGTCGAAGCTGTAGAGTGCCCGGCTGTACTCCTTGCCCAACAGGTTATCCAGCTTTACTTCCAGCTTCAGTGCCTCAGTAGCCATCCAACCTGCACGCAGGCCCAGCAGGCCGTAGCCGCCGAGCCGATTGCGGTTGGCCTCGTCGTCGTAGCTGGCGCTCACGGCTTGCCAGCTGGCGCCTACAGTGAACCGATCAAACTGACGATCCAGGTCCACGCTCAGGGTGCGCCGGGCACGGCGGGCGAGGGTGTGGCCACTGTCGCGGTCACGCGGGTCGATCAGCGCAAGGCCAAGTTGGCTGCGCCATTCGCCCCATTGCTGATCAAGTGCCATTTCCAGGCCATTGATACGCGCCGCAGCCACGTTCTGCGGGATCGCGTCCTGGCCGAAAATGATCGCATCGCGCAGGTCGGTGCGGTACAGCGAGGTTTCCAGGCGGCTGTCGTGGGTGAGCTGGCTGCGCCACTGCAGTTCATAGCTCTTCGAGCGCTCGGGCTTGAGGGCCGGATTGCTGAACTGCGGGTAGTACAGGTCGTTGAACGTCGGGGCACGGAAGCCTTCGCTGTAGGACAGCAGCACATCGTTCTGGGTATTCAACGGTACAGTGAGGCTGCCGCTCCAGGTAGTCTGGCCACCGAACTGCTGGTTCTGGTCGCGGCGTACGCCCACCTCGGTGGAAAAACTTTCTCCGCTGTATCGGTGCTGGATGAACGCTGCACGGTTCCAGCGGCTGTCCTCGGTGAAGTCGGTACTGCCGTGCACACGGTCTTCGTACCAGTCGCCTCCCAGCAGCAGGTTATGCCGTTCGGCCAGGGCCAGGTCGTTCTGCCAGGTGACCTGATCGCGGTAGGTGTCGAACACGAAACGCTCGTCGCTGAGCTTGTCGCGCTTGTCGTCACGGTTTTCGCTGTGGCCAAGCTCAAGGCGCGAATGCCACGCCTCGTTGAGCTGCGCATCGAAGTAGCTGCCCAGGCTGCTGACGCTGAAGTCGGTGTAGGGTTTTTGCCCGAAACTCTGGAAGGTGACCGGGTCGAAACGGCCGAACGGGTTGTCGTATTCGCTGCGGCCGCGGCTGTCGAGCAGGTTCAGGCCGGCTTCGAAACGCTCGCCGAAGGTGTGGCTCAGGCTGAGGTTGAGCGACTTGTTACGGTAGGCGTCGTGGTCGCCGTCGCTGGCGAACGACGGCCCGGTTGAGTCGATGCCCGCGGTTTCATCAAGGCTGGCGCCGAGGTTGAAACGCGTGGCGTTGTCACCGCCGGAAAGCCCCAGGCTACGCTGGAACGTCTGGTTGCTGCCCGCCGCCAGGCGCAGGCGCGGTTGCAGGCCGGGGCCGCTGCTGCGGCGGGTGAAGATCTGGATCACCCCACCGATGGCGTCACTGCCGTACACCGCCGAGCGCGAGCCGCGCAGCACTTCGACGCGTTCGATCTGGTCGACATCCAGAAATTGCAGGCCGCTGTCACCGGAGGTGGCGTTGGCGATGCGCACGCCATCGACCAGCACCAGGCTCTGGGCGGCCTTGGTGCCACGGATGAAGATGCCTGGCAGGCTGCCACGGCCACCCGTAGGCGCTACTTGCACGCCTGGCACGCGGGTGAGCAGGTCGGTGACGCTGCCAGGTTGCAGGCGGTCGATATCGGCGCGGGTGAAGACGGTGTTGGCGGCGCTGGTGGTGGTCCGCGATTCGACCTGGCGGTTGGCGCTGATCAGGATGTCGGGGAGCTTGAGGGCGTCGTCGCGTTCGGCGGCCAGCAACGGAATGGGGAGGCAGAGCAGGGTGGCAAAGGTTGAGGTTTTCATTGGCTGTTCCATTTTGCGAGGGCTGCGCCCTCGACCGCGACACACGGCCGCTCCTACAGGATTGCGCGATCCTGTGTCGGAGCGGCCTTGTGTCGCGAAAGGGCCGCAAAGCGGCCCCAAAACCTACAGCCCAAGCATGGCCATGCGGGCCTTCACCGAGGCTTCGATGCCGGCAGCATCCAGCCCGCACTCGGCCAGCATCTGTGCCGGTTTGGCATGCTCGACATAAATATCTGGCAGCCCAAGGTGCAGTAGCGGCTTGACCACGCCTTCATGAGCCAGGAACTCGCCCACGGCAGCCCCAGCGCCACCCATGATGCTGTTCTCTTCGATGGTCACCAGCAACTCATGGCTGGCAGCCAGTTCCAGCACCAGGGCCTCGTCCAGCGGCTTGACGAAGCGCATGTCGACCACGGTGGCGTTGATCTGCTCGGCAACCTGCAGGGCCTCGGCCAACTGCACGCCAAACACCAGCAGGGCAACTTTTGCACCCTGTCGGCGAACCACGCCCTTGCCGATTTCCAATGGTTCTAGGTCGCCACTGATCGGTGCGTTCGGACCGGTACCACGTGGGTAGCGCACAGCCGCCGGGCCGTTAAACAGGTGGCCGGTGCTGAGCATCTTGCGCAGCTCGTTCTCGTCGCTTGGGGTCATCACCAGCATGCCCGGGATGCAGCGCAGGTACGACAGGTCGTAGCTGCCGGCGTGAGTCGGGCCGTCTTCGCCCACCAGGCCGGCACGGTCGATGGCGAACAGCACATCAAGGTTCTGCACCGCCACGTCATGAATCAGCTGGTCGTAGGCGCGCTGCAGGAAAGTGGAGTAGATCGCCACCACCGGCTTGCTGCCTTCGCAGGCCATGCCGGCGGCGAGGGTGACCGCGTGCTGCTCGGCGATCGCCACGTCGAAATAACGCTGCGGGTAACGCTCGCTGAAGGCGACCAGGTCGGAGCCTTCCTTCATGGCCGGGGTGATGCCCACCAGGCGGTTGTCGGCGGCAGCCATGTCGCACAACCACTGGCCGAACACGGCGGAATACTTCGGCCCGCTGACCTTCTTCGGCGCAGCCGGCTTGTCGGCAGGCTCCAGCTTGGTGATGGCGTGGTAGCCGATCGGGTCGATCTCGGCCGGGGCGAAGCCCTTGCCCTTCTTGGTCACCACGTGCAGGAACTGGGGGCCCTTGAGGTCACGCATGTTGCGCAGGGTGGCGATCATGGTTGGCAGGTCGTGGCCGTCGATCGGGCCGATGTAGTTCCAGCCCAGCTCTTCGAACAGCGTGCCAGGCACCAGCATGCCCTTGGCATATTCCTCGGTGCGACGGGCGATTTCCCAGGCACCGGGCAGGCGCGACAGCACCTTCTTGCTGCCTTCGCGCATGCTCGCGTAGGTGCGGCTGGAGAGGATCTTGGCCAGGTAGTTGGACAAGCCGCCGACATTGCGCGAAATCGACATGTCGTTGTCGTTGAGGATCACCAGCATGTCGGCGTTGACTTCCTGGGCGTGGTTCAACGCTTCGAAGGCCATGCCGGCAGTGAGGGCGCCGTCGCCGATCACGGCGATCGACTTGCGGGCACTGTTCTGCAGGCGGGCGGCAATGGCCATGCCCAGCGCTGCGCTGATCGAGGTGCTGGAGTGGCCGACGCCAAAGGTGTCGTATTCGCTCTCGCTGCGGCGCGGGAAGGCGGCGATGCCGTCCTTCTGGCGCAGGCTGAGCATGCGGTTGCGGCGCCCGGTGAGGATCTTGTGCGGGTAGGCCTGGTGGCCGACGTCCCACACCAGCCGGTCATCCGGGGTGTCGAAGACGTAGTGCAGGGCGATCGTCAGCTCGATGACGCCCAGGCCGGCGCCGAAATGCCCACCGGTCTGACCAACGGTGTAGAGCAACTCCTGGCGCAATTCGTCGGCCAGGGTCTCCAGGTCGGCTTCGGCCAACCGGCGCAAGCCGGCAGGCGTGTCAGCGCGGTCGAGCAACGGCGTGACCGGGCGTTCGCGGGGGATCTCTTGAAACGTCGTGGGCATCAGGCGAGTCGTTATAGGTGTGTGAAGACGCGGCAGTTTACCCCATTGTGGGAAAAGTGCCCATTCGACCACGGGTTTCGCGGACCCTGTGGGAGCGGGTTTACCCGCGAATGCCATGTTGGACTTACCACAGCATTCGCGGGTAAACCCGCTCCTGCAGGGGATTGGAGTCAATCCTTAATGACGGCGCTCGACGATATAGCGCGCCAACGCCCGCAGCGGCTCGGCGGATTCACCAAAACCTTGCAGGGCGAGCAGCGCCTGGTCGCGCAGTTCGATTGCATAGGCCTTGGCAGCTTCCAGCCCCAGCAGCGCGGGGTAGGTCGGTTTGTCACGGGCGATGTCGGCGCCCTGGCGCTTGCCCAGGATGGCGGTGTCGCTTTCCACGTCGAGGATATCGTCCTGCACCTGGAATGCCAGGCCGATGGCTTGTGCGTAGGTCTGCAGGGCTTCCAGCTGCGCCTGCTCGGCGCGGGCACTGGCCAGGGCGCCGAGGCGCACGCTGGCTTCGATCAGGGCGCCGGTCTTGTGCCGATGCATGAATTCCAGAGCCTGCTGGTCCAGCTTCAGGCCGACCGAACCAAGGTCGATGGCCTGGCCGCCGACCATGCCCGCAGGGCCTGCGGCCTTGGCCAGGGCCTGGACCATGGCCAGGCGGGTACTGTCGGCCTGCGGGCTCAGGCGCGGGTCGAGCAGGGCGCTGAAAGCCAGGCTCTGCAAGCCATCACCGGCGAGAATCGCGCAGGCCTCGTCGAAGGCTTTGTGGGTGGTTGGCTGGCCACGGCGCAAGTCGTCATCGTCCATGGCTGGCAGGTCGTCATGGACCAGCGAATAGGCGTGGATCAGCTCTACCGCACAGGCCGCGCCGTTGGCTTGCTCGGCGGGCGCGCCAAGGGCTTCGCAGGCGGCATAGGCGAGCAACGGGCGCACGCGTTTGCCGCCATTCATCACGCTGTAGCGCATGGCCGCATAAAGGCGTTCCAGCTCTTTGGTCGGGGCGATGAACAGTGGTTCGAGGGCGGCGTCGACGCGGGCCTGGCAGCTGGCCTGGTAAACAGTGATCATGCTTCTGGCTCCGCATCGAACGGTTGCGCGGTGAGTTCGCCGTCACGTTCCAGCAGAATCTGTACTTTCTGTTCGGCCTGGGCCAGGGCCCCCTGGCAATCGCGGGTCAGGGCGATGCCTTGCTCGAACGCGGCCAGCGAGTCTTCCAGCGACAGTTCACCGTTCTCCAGGCGCTCGACCAGGGCTTGCAGGTCGGCGAGGGATTGTTCGAAATCGATGGAGGCTTTTTTGCGGGCCATGGCGACAGTCTCGGTGGCGGGTCAGAACCGCGCGACGTTAGCAGAGCGGCGCGGGGGGAGCAAACTTCAGGCAGCTTGAGGCTGGATTTGCCTGCCTCTTCGCGGGTAAACCCGCTCCCACAGGTACTAGGCAGGTTTCGAATCCAGCAGAGCCCCCTGTGGGAGCGGGTTTACCCGCGAATGGGCCGCAAAGCGGCCCCGTGCGACAGATCAGGCCGGCTCTGCTTCCCGCTCGACCATGGCCTCACGGCACCGCGCCAGCTCCTCGATGGTCAGCACCGGCAGGTTGTACTGCCGCGCATACACTGCCACCTGCTCGCCCCGCGCCATGCTGCCATCGGGGTTCATCAGCTCGCACAGTACCGCTGCCGGGCGCAAGCCGGCCAGGCGTGCCAGGTCCACCGAGCCTTCGGTGTGGCCACGACGGGTCAGCACGCCACCATCACGTGCACGCAGCGGGAACACATGGCCTGGGCTGACGATATGGCGCTGCTCGGCGGTCGAACGCAGCGCCGCTTCGATGGTGGTGATGCGATCCTGCGCGGAAACGCCAGTGCTCACGCCCTCGGCCGCTTCGATGGTGACGGTGAAGCCAGTGCCGTGGCGGGCCTGGTTGTTCTGCACCATCGGCGCCAACTGCAGGGCATCGACAGTGGCTTCGTCCAGGCACAGGCAGACGATGCCGCTGCAGTCGCGGATCATCATGGCCATGGTCTGCAGCGACAGGTTCTCGGCGGCGGCGACGATATCGGCTTCGTCCTCGCGGTCGTCATCGTCGAGCAGCAGCACAGGGCGCCCGGCCTGGAAGGCGGCGACGGCGGCGGATACGTTGGGGAATTGTTTTTGCAGCAAAGGGGACATGAAACGCTCCTCGTGAATGATCGATGAACGTCTCGGGGCGAACAAAATGCGCGCGCAGGGGCGCCCGAATGGCCCCTGCCTGACGCCTTCTTTCATCCGGACTATGACCGTCGGCTCTGGAGTCGCACCAGATCTGCTGACCCCCGGCATGGCCGGGGCGCTCGCGGGCTCATCTTTCGATTTACCGCCGGTGGGGACTTGCACCCCGCCCTGAAGACCGGCCAAGCATACAGCACTGTGCCACCTCGCTGGCAACCCGCACATCTACGACCTTCGGCGGTATCCTGCAGGCATGGCTCAACAGGAACAGCTCAATGGACATTCTTCAGGTCGCCGGCGGCAAGCCGGTCAAACTGTGGACCGACGGTGTGCCGGTCGAGGACGACGCCCGCCGGCAACTGCTGAACACGGCGAAGATGCCGTTCATCTTCAAGCACCTGGCGGTGATGCCGGATGTGCACCTGGGCAAGGGCTCGACCATTGGCAGCGTGATTCCCACGGTCGGCGCGATCATTCCTGCGGCGGTGGGCGTGGACATCGGCTGCGGCATGATCGCCGCGCGTACCTCGCTGCAGGCGCGTGACCTGCCAGACAACCTGCATGCCCTGCGAAGCGCCATCGAGCAGGCCGTGCCCCACGGCAAGACCTTTGGCAAGCGCGACCAGGGGGCCTGGGACAATGTGCCGGGTTCTGCAGATAAAGCCTGGGGCCAGCTCGCCGGGCGCTTCAACGCTATTACCGACAAGTACCCGCGCCTGGAAAAGACCAACAACCGCCACCACCTTGGCACCCTGGGTGGCGGCAACCACTTCATCGAGGTGTGCCTGGACGAGGCCGACCGGGTCTGGTTCATGCTGCACAGCGGCTCGCGTGGTGTGGGCAATGCCATCGGCAACCTGTTCATCGAACTGGCCCAGGCCGACATGCGTCAGCACCTGGCCAATCTGCCGGACAAGGACCTGGCCTACTTCGTGGAGGGCAGCCGCCATTTCACCGACTATGTCGAGGCGGTGGAGTGGGCGCAGGACTTTGCCCGCTGCAACCGCGAGTTGATGATGCAGGCGGTGGTCGCGGCTGCCCGCAAAGCGCTGGGCAGAACCTTCGAGGCAAGCCTGGAGGCGGTCAACTGCCACCACAACTATGTGCAACGTGAGCAGCACTTTGGCCGCGAGGTCCTGGTGACGCGCAAGGGCGCGGTGTCGGCGCAGCAGGGGCAGTTGGGCATCATTCCCGGCTCCATGGGCGCCAGAAGCTTCATCGTGCGGGGGTTGGGTAACGAGGAGTCGTTCTGCTCCTGCAGCCATGGCGCGGGCAGGGTGATGAGCCGCACCAAGGCCAAGAGCCGCTTCACCGTGGAAGATCAGCGGCGGGCCACGGCGCATGTGGAGTGCCGCAAGGACAAGGACGTGATCGACGAGATTCCCATGGCGTACAAGGACATCGATGCCGTGATGCGGGCGCAACAGGAATTGGTGGAAGTGGTGCATACCCTGCGGCAGGTGGTCTGCGTGAAAGGTTGACCTGTACCGGCCTCTTCGCGGGTAAACCCGCTCCCACAAGTCCTGCACCAACTTCAAAATCTGTGCAATCCCTGTGGGAGCGGGTTTACCCGCGAAAAGGCCGGTACAGGCTTACCGAGACAGGTCTTCGATCACCTTACCCAGCGAAGCTGGCAGCATCGGCCCATGCCCCAGCCCTTCGAAGCGCTCAAAGCGCACCCGCAGCCCTTGCACCCTGGAAAGATCAGCCGCCAGCGCCCGCGCCGGCCGCTCCACATCGCCCTTCACCGGCATACGCGGATTCGCCGGCTCCTCGCTCCCGCGCATCAGCAACAACCGCGGCCGGCTGTTACCCAGGCGCGGCTGCAACCCCTGCGCCTCACGCACGATCGCCCCGTCGTTCCACCACAGTGATGGGCTGGCCGCTGCATAGTCGCTGAACGCCCCTGGCCGGGTGAACAGCGCATGCAGCACCGCCAAACCGCCATAGGAGTGCCCCCACAGCGTCTGCCGCTGCAGGTCGATTGGCGCCACGCCCGCCACCAGCGGCCGCATCTTCAGGGTCAGCAAATCAAGGAACGCATCCACCCCACCGCTGGGCTCACCCGTGAGTGGATCGCGCTGCTCGGCCTGCCCAGGCAGCGCCGGGGTGTAGTCGAAGGTACGCCCGGCGCGCGCGATACGCTGTTCGGTCTGGTACCCCACGGCTACCAGCAACGGCGCCTGGCCGGCGGCGAGCTCGCTCAGTTGCTGGCCATCCAGCGCGCCAATTGCCGCATTGCCGTCGAGCATCCACAGCACCGGATAACCGGCCGCAGGCGCCGGGCGATCCGGCTTGCCGATCCACAGACGGTAGTGGCGCAGGCCGTCCGCCGAGTCCAGGTCAAGGTGACTGAAGCGGTAGGCCAGGTCCTGGCGCTGCAGCAACGATGTGTCCATCTTCTGCTCTCGCTCTGGCTGTGCCACGGCAACTGGGGTGGCCAGCGCCAGGGCCAGCACCAGGGGCAGGGTCATCTTGCTCATCAGGTGTCTCGTCAGGGCGTTGCGAGGATCGCAAGGCTTGAAAGCCCCAGATGATAATCAGTGCTGTTTGGCCGTAAAGCGCATTAACTTTCTAAACATTCCTGGCCGATCGGCAGCATCACGTGCAGGCACAAGCCAGGGTGACCATTGCTGGCCCACAGCCGGCCGCCTTGCAGTTCGATGGCGCGGCGGGCAATGGCCAGCCCGAGGCCAAAGCCTGCGCCGCTGTCGGGCAAGCGTTGGTAGGGTTGGAAGATGCGCTCAAGGTCAGCTTGCGGTACGCCGGGCCCTTGGTCGCTCAGGCGCAGGTGCCAGCAGTCGCCGTCACGCCAGCCATCAAGGCTGACCCGGCCGTCGTCAGGTGAATGGCGGATGGCGTTGCGCATCAGGTTTTCCAGCGCCTGGGCCAGGCTGTCCAGGTGGGCCTGCACCCGGCAATCGGTGCCCAGCGAACAGGGCAGGCGTGATTGCTCCCAGCCACTTTCGAAGCAGATGTCCTGGCACAGCGCTTCCCACACGGACAGCATCAGCACTGGTTCAGTAGGCAGTTGCGGTTGCTCGGTGTCCATCCAGGCGAGGTCCAGGGTGTCTTCGAGCAGCTTCTGCATGTCGTTGACCTCGCGCCCCAGGCGCTCACGCAGTTGCGCTGGCGGCAACTCGCTGTCGTGGGCGATGCGTAGCCGCGCCAGAGGGGTACGCAATTCGTGGGACAGCGTGCGCAGCAGCAAGCGTTGTTGCTCCAGGCTTTGCCGCAAGCGCCCGGCCATGTGCTCGAAGGCCTGTGCCAGTTCGCCCAGTTCATCGCGGCGCTCCTGCAGGGGCAGCCCCGGGCTGTCCAGGTCGTCCGCACGCAGGGCATCGGCGCGGTCGCGAAGGCGGTTGAGCGGCACCACCAGTTGCCGGTAGATCGCCAGGCCCAGCAGCAGGGCGAGCAGCGTGGGTACGACGCCGTGGGTAATGACATGGGTCCAGGGCGTGAGGCCGGTGGGCAGCAGGCGCTCGGGCAACTGCATCACCAGGCGGCCGTTTTCAGGGTGCTGCGGAAACTCGATGCTGACGTAGGGCAGTTCATCCTGCAGGCGCCGGCTCATGGGCCAGTCGAGCTTGCGCATGAAGGTCAGGTGGCTGGCCTCTTCGGCGTCCAGCGCCGTGGTGCCAAGGCTTTGCAGGTGCGGCCCGAGTAACACTACCCAGGTGTCTTCGGCATGTTCGAGCTCGCGGCGGAAGGCTTCGGCCCCCGAAGCGCCTGCTTGCTGCCAGGCTTGTTCGGCTTGCTGCGCATAGCGGGCGAGATAGTCCTGGTCGGCTTGGGAAAGAAAATAGGTACTGCGCTCCACCGACAGGCCCCAGGTCCAGATCAGCCAGGTCAGCAGCAGGCAGAAGCTGACCTGCAATGCTGCCAGTTTCCACAGTAAGGGATGCCGGCGCATCAGGCGTGTTCCGTGTTGACCAGGATGTAGCCCTGGCCGCGTACAGCCTGGATCTGCAGGTGCTGGGCAGCGATATCGACCAGCTTGCGGCGCAGGTTGCACACGTGCACATCGAGGCCGCGGTCCAGGCGGGTGTAGGCCCGGTGCAGCACGGTCTGGTAGAGGAACGGCTTGCTCAGGGCCTCACCAGGGTGGGCATTCAACGTGGCCAGCAAGCGGAATTCAGATGCGGTCAGGCCGGCCGCTTTGCCATGGTGCAGCACATCCTGCAGGTACTGGTCAAAGACCAGCGGGCCGGGCTCGCTGTGCGGGAGCGGGTTGCGGCCGAAGGCTACGCGCCGCAACAAGGCATCCACCCGTGCGTCCAGCTCCGCGAGGCTGAACGGCTTGGGCAGGTAATCGTCCGCACCCCGGGTAAAGCCGCTGATACGGTCCTGCTCGGCGCCAAGCGCCGACATCAACATCACGGGCACGGCATGCTGGCGGCGCAGTTCGTCGAGCAGGCTCAGGCCGTCGATGCCCGGTAGCATGATGTCCAGCAGTACCAGGTCGAAACGGCTGTGCTGCACGGCATTCAACGCTTGGGTGCCGGTAGCGCAGGCGTTGACCAGAAAACCGCGGTTGAGAAAGTGGCGCTGCAGGTCCTCACGCAGACGTGCATCATCTTCGGCGAGGAGGAGTGAAGTGGGCATCGGTGGTCTTTAATGAGAATTCGTATCAGTTAGCCATCATCCCACTGTGGACGGGGGAAGGGCAATCGCCCCATGTCGGCCGCATGTGTTAAGAAGGTTAATCCTGCTGCACCCCAGTTTTTCGTCCGGTATCGTTCGCAAAAAGCAACTGGTTTCGTTTGCGATTAAATATCATTTGGACGAAGGGTGTGTCATGAGCGGTTTCAAAGGTGTGGGGAGCCCGCGGCGGCTTCGGGGATGGCTGGTGCTGGGGCTGCTGGCGCCTTTTTCGTTGTCGGCACTGGCTGAGACGGTGGCAGACCAGGCTGCTGCGGGCGACACATCGCTCGACCTGCCGGCCTTGACCATCGAAGGTAACCACCTCTACGACATGCTCCCCTCGGAGCAGACCGGTGGTTACAGCGTTGATGCCGCCACTGTGGGCACCAAAACCCCGGCGGCACTCAAGGACATCCCGCAATCGATCACCGTGTATACCCAGGACTACGTCAAGGACCGCCAGTTCGTGCATCTGGACGACCTGGCCAAGTACACAGCAGGCCTGCGTACCCTGACCAACGACAGCGGTCGTTCGTCGATCTACGCCCGTGGCTACGAGTACAGCGAGTTCAACATCGACGGCCTGCCGGCACCCATGGCCAGTATCTTTGGCACCGTGCCGTCGCTGGCCGCCTTCGACCGGGTCGAGATCATGCGCGGCCCGGCCGGCCTGTTCAGCAGCACCAGCGAGCTGGGCGGCATCGTCAACATGGTGCGCAAGCGCCCGACCGCCGAATTCCAGGGCCATGTCGAAGGCAGCTATGGCACCTGGGACACCAATCACGAGGAAATCGACCTGAGCGGGCCGCTGGATGATGCCGGCCGGGTGCGGGGGCGTTTCATCACCTCGCGCGACGACACCAATGGCGAAGTCGACTACAACGCCAACACCAGCAATAGCTACTACGGCGCGCTGGACATCGACCTGGACGACGACACTCAGCTGTCGTTCGGCCTGATCCACGAGGTGAAGAACATCACCCCGCACAACGGTTACCCGGCCACGTTGTCTGGTGAGGTGCCCGACTTCAGCCACTCGCGCTTCCTCGGCGCCGACTGGAACTACTTCGACGGCAAGACCACCGACCTGGTCGCCGAGCTGACCCACCGCTTCGACAACGGTGGCTATGGCCGCGTTGCCGCGCGCGGTTCGCACCGCGATACCAACTACCTGTATGCCTTCACCGCGACCAATGCCACTACCGGGGCCAACTCCGAGCGCGCCAGCGCCCGCGACTTCACCCAGGACACCTACTCGCTGGACGCCAGCTACAGCCAGCCGTTCGAAACCTTCGGCCAGGTCAGCGAATTCGTGGTCGGCACCGACTACAAGAACTACGACACCGAGTACCTCAACGGCACCACCAACCTGGGCAGCATCAACGTCAACACCTACACGCCGACGCGTTTCGCCAAGCCGTCACCCAACTACAGCACCGAGACCGGCATGCAGGAAGAGGAATACGGCCTTTACTCCAAGGTCACCTTCCGCCCGGTCGAGCGCCTGGCGCTGATTGCCGGTGGCCGCTTCAGCTGGTATCGCGGTGACTTCTACACCACCACCCTGAGCAGTGGCTCGACGGTCGACGACAACAAGCGCGTCGATGGCCGCTTCACGCCTTATGGTGGCCTGGTCTACGACCTGACCGAAAACCACGCGCTTTACGCCAGTTATTCACAGGTGTTCAAGCCGCAGTCGGACACCGACGGCAATGGCCGGGTGCTCAAGCCGCGCCAGGGTGAGCAATATGAATTCGGCCTGAAAAGCAGCTACTTCGGTGGCGATCTGAACACCCGTTTCTCGGTGTTCCGCCTGACCGACAAGAACCGCGCCAGCACCGAGTACGATGCCGATGGCGTGGACACCGGCTTCTCGGTCGCCTCCGGCAAGACCCGGGTCAAAGGCGCCGAAGTGGAAGTCAGCGGCAAGCTGACGCCGAACTGGGAGTTGCTGGCGGGGTATACCTGGATGGAAACCGAAACCGTCGAGGGTGATGCCGAGACCACCTTCTTCATCATGCCGCGCAACCAGGCGTCGCTGTGGAGCAAGTACACCATCAGCCAAGGCCCGCTGACCGGGTTGGCCATTGGTGGCGGTGTGTCGGCGATGAGCAACTTCTACTCCGAAAACGGCGGGGTGCGTATCGATGCGCCGGGCTATGCCACCGTGGACGCGATGCTGTCGTACCCGGTGACCTCGAAGCTGACGGCGACGTTCAACGTCAACAACCTGTTCGACCGCGATTACCTGTCGCGGGTGGGGTCGACCTCGACATTCAACTTCTATGGGCCATCGCGAAGCATGATGGTCGGGGCGCGGTATGACTTCTAGGTTCAGAAGATTCCCATGCTCAAAATTGTCCCCGATCTACCCCACGGATTACGCGCTGTGCGCGACGACTGTGGTGCATCAGGCATTGCTGCTGCAACCCAAGCCATCGGCGTCGATCCTGATGATGGCCTCGATGCATGAGATCGAGGCGCTGCGGGCGTTGCTCGAATCAGCGTTGATCCAGGTGCAGATGCCTACTGGGCCTCGGACGCTGCATTGAGGCTTGAGTGATGTGTTGTCTGGCCAGCCAATCGCGGATAAATCCGCTCCTACAGGTTGTGTGGTTCTTGTAGGAGCGGATTTATCCGCGATTGGCCGGCCCAGACATGCGAGTGTTTTCAGGGAGATTGACCAATGACCACAGACGACACCCAATGCACGGCCGGCAAGACCACCTTCTTCCAAGGTGAAACCAGACCCACCCGGTGTTTCGCATCGAGCCCGGCATCCCCTGCCGTGATGCTCGCGAGCAGGCCTCGGAATTGATGGGCTAAGTGCGCGAACTGACCATCCTTGGTCTGATGGAAGAGAAGCCGATGATGATCTGGGCCTCGCATTACCTGAGCGCGATGGCCGAAGCGCTGATGGATGATGTTGAACTCGGCATGAGGCATTGATGGGCCTGGCTTGAGGGGGCATCAGGGCCACCCCATGCACGCCGGGGACGTTGTAGCGCCTATCAGATCGAGCGCCGCCCGCGCGGCGCATCGCGGATAAATCCGCTCCTACATTTGTTGCAACGTGGCCATGCCTGTCAGGCCAAGGCTGACAACCATGGCGTAACAGGTTCGGCACGTTGCAACAGATGTAGGAGCGGATTTATCCGCGATGCGCCGCGCGGGCGGCGCTCGATCTGATAGGCGCTGCAAACCATCGGCATACAAAAAATGGGCATTAAAAAGCCGGCTTGTGGCCGGCTTCTCGGGGACGGTTCCGACTAATTTATGGTAAGTCGCAGCCGCCTTAACTGTGTGGCCATCAAGGGCCTGAAAGAGATGGCAAACGATCGTGTGGAACGTCGCCGAGCCCTCTGGAACGCGGCTTGCGCCGGCCGGGGCTGAATGTGCCGCGTAGCATACAAGGGCTGGCGCGGTATGCCCAGCAAAAAATGGCACAGAGTGTGTCAGTCGGGGCGTCGTTGGCGGTAATGCGACCAATGGAACACCCAACCGAGTACTTCCAGTTTCTGCGCATCGCACTGCAAAGGTGAGTAGCGTTCCACCACCTCAGGCCGGTTGTGGCTGTGCAGGCACAGGGCGCCCTGGTGGCCAATGCTCAGGCTGTTCACCCTTAGCCTGCCGTTGTGCAACAGCGCATAGATCTCGCCATCAACCACACGGGTGAAGCTGAGGTCGATCGCCAGGATGGCATCGCGCGGTATCCACGGCGCCATGTTGGCGGCAGGCATGTTCATGCAGATGGCTTTTTCCACGGGCACGGCCAATGCCTCCAGCGCAGATGCCGGCATTGCCAGGCAATGATGCTCCACTGCCATGAGCTGGCCATTGCGCAGTTCGTTGAAGGGGACTTGCACCTGGGGAGGATGCGATATCGAGGGTAACCCGGATGTTTCTACCGGCGTCGACTGGGGTGCGTACATGCGTAGAAACGAATGCGGGTGCTTGGGGCCTTCGCCGGTTTGCAGCCAGCGGCGGCGCACGCAGAACAACTCGGCCAATTCATCGAGGCGGGCAATGGGGATGCCACGAGTGAACCAGTTGTTGATGTGCTGCGACGTGACGCGGCGCTGGGCAGCGAAGTCTGCGGGGGTCAGGCCACATTCCCTGAGGAGTGCCTTGAGTCGGTCACCGGATCTGTTCATGAGGCCGAGTGTAGCGGCCGGATGCTAATAGCGAAATGAACGAGATGTTGATCTGAATGGTGTGAAAATGGCTTGGATGTAGGGCGATGCTGTAGGGAGGCGTAGGGCTTTTTACCTGCATATGCGTCACCCATAAAAAAGCCCCGCCGAGGCGGGGCTTTTTCTGCAAAGCGGTATCAGCCTTTGTAGGCAGCGACCGATTTGGTGATCGCAGCGCGGGCGGCGTCGGCGCCTTCCCAGCCTTCGATCTTGACCCACTTGCCCTTCTCGAGATCCTTGTAGTTCGCGAAGAAGTGCTCGATCTGCTGGATCAGCAGGGCTGGCAGGTCGGTGTATTCCTTCACGTCGACGTACAGCTGGCTCAGCTTGTCGTGAGGAACGGCGATGACCTTGGCGTCGCCGCCGCCGTCGTCGGTCATGTTCAGCACGCCGACCGGACGGGCACGAATGACCGAGCCTGGGGCTACCGGGTATGGGGTCACGACCAGCACGTCCAGCGGATCACCGTCGTCAGCCAGGGTATTCGGAATGAAACCGTAGTTGGCCGGGTAGAACATCGGGGTGGCCATGAAACGGTCAACGAACAGGGTGTCGCTGTCCTTGTCGATTTCGTATTTGATCGGCGCGTGGTTGGCCGGGATCTCGATAGCGACGTAGATGTCGTTCGGCAGGTCTTTGCCAGCCGGAATCTTGCTGTAGCTCATTGGGCAGTGCCCCCGTGATTGCTCAAAAAGTGGCGGCGATTATAGGCACATTCCGCCAGGCCATGCCACGTCTGGCCTGATGTGCGGGCAAGATGAGCGGCCGCCTCAGGCGTGGCTTTCGCGGTACTCCGGGTGCTCGGCTTGCAGCTGCGCGAGGCGTGCCAGCGGATCCTGGCGATAGAACAGCGACAGCTGCCGGTACACCTGTGGATAAGCCTGGTGCAGCAGGTCGGGGGCGCTGAAGAAGTATTCGCTGGTGACGGCGAAGAATTCCGCCGGGTTTTCCGCTGCGTAGGGGTCGATGGCGGTTTGTGCGTCGGGGTCGGCGTCTAGCTGGCGATTGAGGTCGTCATAGGCCTGCTGCATGGCCGCGGCCCAGTCTTCCACGTGCATGCCCGGGTGCAGCGGCGGCAGGCCGTTGGCATCGCCATTGAGCATGTCGAGTTTATGCGCCAGTTCGTGGATCACCAGGTTGTAGGCTTCCCAGCTGCCACTGGCCAGCACACCGGCCCAGGCCAGGATGACCGGCCCCTGCTGCCAGGCTTCGCCGCTGTGCTCGGCATCCCATACGTGCTCCACGCCGCTGGCATCGCGGTGGCGCTGCGGGCTCTTGAAGTCGTCGGGGTAGAGGATGATCTCGTGGAAACCCTGGTACCAGTTCAATTCGCCCAGGTGCAGCAGCGGCAACTGCGCCTGAGCGGCCAGAAACAGGCGCTGCTCATCGTCAAGTTCGACCCCAGGGAGAGGGGTCAGGTGCTTGTCGAGCAAGAACAGGATGCAGGCTTCGCGCAGCCACTGGTCTTCTGCATCGCTGATGCCATCGAGCATTGGCAGGCGATCGCGGATCACCTGCCATTGCCGTGCGTCGATCGGGTAGCGCGCCAGGGTGCGCTTGCGCCGCCAGGCGCTGAAGGACCACATGTCTGCTGTCAGTGGGCCTTGGCGGTGCGGCCCAGGCGGCCACGCAGCAGGCCGAGGATCATCGGTACCAGCGAAAGCACGATGATGCCGACCACCATGAGCGAGAGGTGCTGCTTGATGAATGGCACGTTACCGAAGAAGTAGCCCAGGGTAACCAGGCCGCCGACCCACAGCAACGAACCCGCCACACTGAAACCGAAGAACCGCGGGTAATGCATGTGCGCAATGCCGGCGACGAACGGCGCGAAGGTGCGCAGGATTGGCAGGAAGCGCGCCATGGTCACGGTCTTGCCACCGTGGCGTTCATAGAAGTCGTGAGTGCGCTGCAGGTAGTCGCGGCGGAATATCTTCGAATTGGGGTTGCTGAACAGTTTTTCGCCTGTCGTGCGACCGATGATGTAGTTGGTACTGTCGCCCAGGATGGCCGCTGCCATCAGCAGGCCCGCCAGCAGGACCGGGTCCATGCCACCCCCTGCGGCCACGGCGCCGGCGATGAACAGCAGCGAGTCGCCCGGCAGGAACGGCATCACCACCAGGCCGGTTTCGCAGAAGATGACAGCGAACAGGATCGCGTAGATCCAGGGGCCGTAATTGGTGACCAGCAAATCGAGGTAGGCATCGAGATGAAGGATAAGGTCCAGCGGGTTGAATTCCATGTACAGCACCTGTGTTCTTGACCCGCTTTACGGGCACGCGATGACGGACAATGCCCTGGGTGTCGGCATCAATGCCTGTGGACGGGTAAATTTTCACACATGGCAGGTCGATGCATTATACGGCTAAGTAGGAAACCTGCCCGGGGAGTTTGTAGCGGGGGGTTACGGGTACTTGCAGGTGTACGCGATCTTTGTAGGCGCGCCCTTGCCGGGGCCGCTCTGTGGCCCTTTCGCGACACGAGGCCGCTCCTACAACGATCGTGGTGCGGTTCAGTCCTGGCTGATCGGCAGGATGTAGTTCTCGAACTCGGTGTCCTTGCGAAAGCCGATCGACTCATAGGTCTTGCGCGCCGCCTCGTTATTGGCGCTGGTCGAAACCCGCATCCGTACCGCGTTGGTTTCCTTGGCCATCTTCTTGGCCTCACGCATCAGGTGGTCGGCTACCAGCATGCGCCGTGAATCTTCGGCCACGAAGATGTCATTGAGAATCCACACCCGCTTCAGCGACAGCGACGAATAGCTTGGATAAAGCTGGCAGAAGCCGAGCAGTTTGCTGTCATCGTCGACTGGCAAAGCCAGGTAAATGACCGATTCACCGCGCATCAGGCGTTTTTGCAGGAATTTGCGCGAGCTGTCGGGATAAGGGAGCTGCCCATAGAACTCGCGGTATCTGACGAACAGCGGGGTGAGCAGGTCGAGGTGTTCCAGGGTTGCCTTGATGATGCGCATGTGCGGCCCTCAGAGTCCATTTGGGGAAACAGCGGAATGCCTGCAGCGTTCATGGGCATGCTGCCCCAATGCTGGCCATCGGTGCAATCCGCCTTCCGTGACATGTTCTTTAACCTTCGCCGAGCAGGAAGTTGCCTCGCTGGGTGGGGGCATGTTCGCTGTCGATGCTATGGACCTCGGCTTCGTCCTTCAGGTTCACACCGGAAAGCTGCCGCCTGCAGGCTTCGCGCATCAGGTATAGCAGGCGATGGGCGGCCATGCCGTAGCTCAGGCCTTCAAGGCGGATGTTGGAGATGCAGTTGCGATAGGCATCGGTCAGGCCGACCTTGGGTGCGTAGGTGAAATACAGGCCTAGGCTGTCTGGCGAGCTCAGCCCCGGGCGTTCACCAATCAGCATTACGGTCATGCGTGCACCGAGCAACTGGCCAACTTCGTCCGCCACTGCAACCCGGCCTTGCTCTACCAGCACCACCGGGGCGCTGGTCCAGCCATCGGCGGCGGCCTGCTCCTCGAAGCGGGCCAGGAACGGCAAGGTATGGCGGTGCACGGCCAGGGCCGAGAGGCCGTCGGCGACCACGATGGCCAGGTCGACCCCGTCGGGGTTGGCCTGGGCGTGCTGGCGCAAGCGTTCGGCCGAGTCATCGTTGAGCCGCCTGCCGAGGTCGGGGCGTTGCAGGTATTGGTGGCGGTCGCTGGCGGCGCTGTGCAGCACCAGGCTGTCGCGGCCACGGTCCTTGAGCTGTTCGCTCAGGGCGGCGTGGTCGAAGGCCAGGTGCACGGCGTCACGGGCCTGGGCGTGGGCAAACTGGAAGTCCAGTTGTGCGCGGGTGGGCAGGCTGATGCCGGTACGGCCCAGGGCGATGCGCGCCGGGGTCAGGTTGCGCAGGGCCAGCCAAGGGTTTTCCTGGGTAGAGGGCGGGGTGGGGGTACGGTCTGCCATGGTCACCTCTTAAGCCAGCTGTGCCAATGCCTGGCGGAATGCCGGCGGCAGGTTGTCGCCAAAGCGCACGCGGCCATCGGCCTGGGTGAAGATGCCGGTGCGTTGCAGCCAGGCTTCGAATTCCGGCCCGGGCTTCAGGCCCAGGGTCTGGCGCGCATACAGCGCGTCGTGGAACGACGTGGTCTGGTAGTTGAGCATGATGTCGTCGGAGCCAGGAATACCCATGATGAAATTGATCCCGGCCACGCCCAGCAAGGTCAGCAGGGTATCCATGTCGTCCTGGTCGGCTTCGGCGTGGTTGGTGTAGCAGATGTCGCAGCCCATCGGCACGCCCAGCAGCTTGCCGCAGAAGTGGTCTTCGAGGCCGGCGCGGATGATCTGTTTGCCGTTGTACAGGTACTCGGGGCCGATGAAGCCGACCACGGTGTTGACCAGGAACGGTTTGAAGTGGCGGGCCACGGCGTAGGCGCGGGTTTCGCAGGTCTGCTGGTCGACACCGTGGTGGGCGTTGGCCGACAGGGCGCTGCCTTGGCCGGTCTCGAAGTACATCAGGTTCTGCCCGAGGGTGCCGCGCTTGAGCGACAGGCCGGCCTCGTAACCTTCCTGCAGCACGTTCAGGTTGATGCCGAAGCCGGCGTTGGCTGCTTCGGTGCCGGCAATCGACTGGAATACCAGGTCCAGCGGCACGCCGCGGTTGATTGCTTCGATCGAGGTGGTGACGTGGGTCAGCACGCAGGCCTGGGTGGGGATGTCGTAGCGCTGGATGATGGCGTCGAGCATTTCCAGCAGGGCGCAGATCGAGGCGATGCTGTCGGTCGCCGGGTTGATGCCGATCATGGCGTCGCCGTTGCCGTAGAGCAGGCCGTCGAGAATGCTGGCGGCAATACCGGCCGGTTCGTCGGTCGGGTGGTTGGGCTGCAGGCGGGTCGACAGGCGCCCGCGCAGGCCCATGGTGCCACGGAACCGGGTGACCACGCGGATCTTCTGCGCCACCAGTACCAGGTCCTGCACGCGCATGATCTTCGACACTGCGGCGGCCATTTCCGGTGTCAGCCCTGGTGCGAGGGCGCGCAGGCTTTGTTCGTTGGCCTCTTCGCTTAGCAGCCAGTCGCGCAGGCCGCCAACGGTCAGGTGGCTGACTGGGGCGAAGGCCTGGGCGTCGTGGGTGTCGACGATCAGCCGGGTGATTTCGTCCTGTTCGTAGGGGATCAGTGCTTCATTCAGAAAGTGCGTCAGCGGTATGTTGGCCAGGGCCATCTGCGCGGCCACGCGCTCACCGTCGTTGGCGGCAGCGACGCCGGCCAGGAAATCCCCGGAACGCGCCGGGCTGGCCTTGGCCATCACGTCCTTGAGGCTGTCGAAGCGGTAGACCAGGTGGCCTACCGTGTGTACGAAACTTGCCATACAGAATCTCCAGAGCCGCGGGCTGGCCCGCGGCAGGTGGCGGCGATCAGTGCAGGGCCTCTTCGGCCTTCTGGATCGCGGCGAATTCCTCTTCCGGTGTGCCCGCGACCAAGTGGTGGCGGCTGTAGAACGCAAAGTAGGCAATCAGTACCGCATAAATCACCGCGGCGCCAATCACTACCCGTGGGTCGACCAGGAAGCCTGCGACCACGGCGATGCAAGCCAGCACCAGGGCCAGGCCCGAGGTAAAGATGCCGCCCGGGGTGCGATAGGGGCGTTCCATTTTCGGCCGGCGGATGCGCAGGGTGATGTGCGCAGCCATCATCAGCACATAGGACAGTGTGGCACCGAATACCGCTACCAGGATCAGCAGGTCGCCCTGGCCGGTCAGCGACAGGGCGAAGCCAATGATGCCGGGGATCACCAGCGCCATCACCGGGGCCTTGCTTTTGTTGGTTTCCGACAGTTTGCGCGGCAGGTAGCCGGCGCGGGACAGGGCAAAGATCTGCCGGGAATAGGCGTAGATGATCGAGAAGAAGCTGGCGATCAGGCCTGCAAGCCCCACCAGGTTGACGAAGCTGCCCATCCAGGTGGAGCCACCGTAGGCTTTGGCCAGCGCCTCGACCAGCGGGTTGCCGGAGGCCTTCAGGGCTTCGGAGCCGGCACCGCCAGGGCCGACCACCAGGATCAGCAGGGCGAAGGCCAGCAGTACCAGCATCGCGCCGATCAGGCCGCGCGGCAGGTCACGCTTGGGGTTCTTGGTTTCTTCGGCGGCCAGTGGCACGCCTTCGACGGCGAGGAAGAACCAGATGGCATAGGGGATCGCTGCCCACACACCGACATAGCCGAACGGCAGGAAGCTGCTGGCCCCTGCGGCGTCCGTTTGAGCGATGTCGAACAGGTTGGCTGCATCAAAATGGGGCACCATGGCCACCAGGAATACGGCCAGGGCAATGGCCGCGATGGCGGTGATGATGAACATCAGCTTCAGCGCTTCACCCACGCCGAAGATGTGAATGCCGATGAAGACCACATAGAACGCCAGGTAGATCATCCAGCCGCCGATGCCGAACAGTGACTGGCAGTAGGCGCCGATGAACGTGGCGATGGCGGCAGGGGCGATGGCGTACTCGATGAGGATCGCCGTGCCGGTCAAAAAGCCGCCCCACGGGCCGAAGGCACTGCGGGCAAAGCCATAGCCGCCGCCTGCGGTAGGGATCATCGAGGAAAGCTCGGCCAGCGAGAAGCACATGCACAGGTACATGGTGGCCATCAGCAGGGTAGCGAGGAACATGCCGCCCCAGCCACCCTGGGCCAGGCCGAAGTTCCAGCCGGCATAGTCGCCGGAAATCACATAGGCCACACCAAGGCCCACCAGCAGTACCCAGCCGGCGGCGCCTTTTTTCAGTTCACGTTGCTGGAAATAGTCCGATCCGACTTTTTCGAAGTCGACGGAAGACCCTGCCGGCACGCCGGCGGAATGATCGCTTGGCATAGTTTCACCTGTTTTATTTCTGGGTGGCCGGAAGGGGTCCGGGCCGATGGTGATGGGTACTGCAGGAAGCGAGCCAGAGCGGTTGGTACACGGTTGCCGCTCTGGATTTTGTGTTTGCAGGCCAGGCCTCTTCGCGGGTAAAACCGCTCCCACAGGAGTGTTGCGATTCCCTGTGGGAGCGGGTTCACCCGCGAAGCAGGCGACGCGGTTTAGAAGAAGCCCAGCGGGTTGATGTCGTAGCTCACCAGCAGGTTCTTGGTCTGCTGGTAGTGGTCGAGCATCATCTTGTGGGTTTCACGGCCGACACCGGACTTCTTGTAGCCACCGAATGCAGCATGCGCCGGGTACAGGTGGTAGCAGTTGGTCCACACGCGGCCAGCCTTGATACCGCGGCCCATGCGGTAGGCGCGGTTGATGTCGCGGGTCCACACGCCGGCACCGAGGCCGAACTCGGTGTCGTTGGCAATGGCCAGGGCTTCGGCTTCGTCCTTGAAGGTGGTGACGCTGACCACCGGCCCGAAGATTTCTTCCTGGAACACACGCATGCGGTTGTTGCCTTTGAGCAAGGTCGGCTGGATGTAGTAACCGGTGGCCAGCGAGCCTTCGAGTTTTTCCACCTTGCCGCCGGTCAGCAGCTCGGCGCCTTCGTCCTGGGCGATCTGCAAGTACGAGAGGATTTTCTCGAACTGCTGCTGCGAGGCCTGGGCACCGACCATGGTGTCGGTGTCGAGTGGGTCGCCGCGCTTGATCTGCAGGACCTTCTTCATCACCACTTCCATGAACTGCGGGTAGATCGACTCCTGCACCAGTGCGCGCGATGGGCAGGTGCACACCTCGCCTTGGTTGAAGAACGCCAGCACCATGCCTTCGGCGGCTTTGTCGATGAAGCTCGGCTCAGCCTGCATGATGTCTTCGAAGTACACGTTCGGCGACTTGCCGCCCAGCTCGACGGTGGACGGGATGATGTTCTCGGCAGCGCATTTCATGATGTGCGAGCCGACCGGGGTAGAGCCTGTGAAGGCGATCTTGGCGATGCGCTTGCTGGTGGCCAGCGCTTCACCGGCTTCGCGGCCGTAGCCCTGCACCACGTTGAGCACGCCTTTGGGCAGCAGGTCGCCAATCAGCTCGACCAGCACGGTGATGCCCAGCGGTGTCTGTTCGGCCGGCTTGAGCACCACGCAGTTACCGGCGGCCAGGGCCGGGGCGAGTTTCCAGGCGGCCATCAGGATCGGGAAGTTCCACGGGATGATCTGCCCGACCACGCCCAGCGGTTCGTGGATGTGGTAGGCCACGGTGTTTTCGTTGATTTCGGCGGCGCCGCCTTCCTGGGCGCGGATGCAGCCTGCGAAATAGCGGAAGTGGTCGACGGCCAGCGGGATGTCGGCGTTGAGGGTCTCGCGGATCGGCTTGCCGTTGTCCCAGGTTTCGGTGATGGCCAGGATTTCCAGGTTCTGTTCGATACGGTCGGCGATCTTCAGCAGGACGTTGGAGCGGTCCTGTACCGAGGTGCGGCCCCAAGCGTCGGCGGCGGCATGGGCGGCGTCGAGCGCTTTGTCGATGTCTTCGGCAGTGGAACGGGGGAATTCGGCAATCAACTTGCCGTTCACCGGGGAGGTATTTTCGAAATATTGCCCTTTGACCGGAGCTACGAACTCACCACCGATGTAGTTGCCGTAGCGGCTCTTGAAGGCAACCTTGGAGCCGTCGGTACCGGGATGTGCGTAACGCATGGTGTGTCTCCTGGCTATTGTGTTTGTTAGGGAGTTGAGAAGCGTAGAGCAAAGGTTGGGCCAGCGTGGCGAGCCCTAGCCAAATCAATGGCTTGAGGCACGTGGGCGGCACTTTTTGATGGGCTTGTGTGCCAGCGCTGGCACGGGCTGGGTGACACTTTGTACCGTTTGCGGTACGCGCTTGACCGGGCGGTCGCCGCGGAGGATGCTGGCTGATATCTCTATCTGCGGAGAACAACAACTAATGCAGAGCAATCTTTTCACTCGCCATGCCCAGCAAGTTCACACGGTTGCCCGTGGCGAAGGTGTCAGCGACCCTTCGATCGCGCGTTCCTGGCTGCGCTGTCTGGATGATTACCACCTTGACCCGTCGGTGATCGAGGCGCCCGTGGTGCTCGAGCATGGTCGCCTGCTGGAGAGTCGCGAGCGCCTGCGCCAGGTGCTGAGGATTGCCGACAACGAGATGAACAGCTTGCACCAGCAGCTGTCCGGTACGGGCCATGCGGTGCTGCTGACCGATGCCCGCGGGGTGATCCTCAACTGTGTCACCGCACCCGGTGAGCGGCGCAACTTCGAGCGTACCGGGCTATGGCTGGGCGCGGACTGGAGTGAAGCCCGCGAAGGCACCAATGGCATCGGTACCTGCCTGGTCGAGCGCCAGGCCCTGACCATTCACCAGAACGAGCACTTTCGTGGCCGCCATACCGGCCTGACCTGTTCGGCGAGCCCGGTGTTCGACCCGCACGGCGAGTTGCTGGCGGTGCTCGATGTGTCCTCGGCGCGGCCTGACGTGTCGCGCCAGAGCCAGTTCCACACCATGGCGCTGGTCAACCTCTCGGCGAAGATGATCGAGAGCTGTTATTTCCTGCGTCATTTCGAGCAGCAATGGTTGCTGCGCTTGCACGTGCAGGCCGAGTCGGTCGGCCAGTTCAGCGAAGGGTTGCTGGCGTTCGACGGCGATGGCCGCATCTGCGCTGCCAACCAGAGTGCCCTGAACCTGTTGAGCACCATTCGCGGCGGCGTATTGGGCAAACCGCTGGAGATGTTCTTCGCATGCAGCCATGACGAGCTGTTCAGCCGTGCCACGCCGGGTGGCAGTACGGTCTGGCCGTTGCGCACCCGCGATGGCCGGCAGGTGTTCGCCAGCTTGCGCGGGCAGGCGCGAGCGCCGCTTTGGACGGTGCCGGTCAGCCTGCCCCAGGCCAAGCCCGCTTCAGAGCCGGGCATCTGCTTGCTGGACCCGGCCTTGCAACACGATTTCCAGCGTGCCGTACGCGTGTTCGAGCGCGATGTGCCGCTGCTGCTGTGCGGCGAGACCGGTTGCGGCAAAGAGGCCTTCGCCCAGGCCGTGCATCAGGCCAGCCAGCGCCGTGGCAAGTCATTCGTGGCTGTGAACTGTGCGTCGATCCCCGAGAGCCTGATCGAGAGCGAGCTGTTCGGTTATCGCGGTGGCAGCTTCACCGGGGCGCGGAAGGAAGGCATGCGCGGCAAGTTGTTGCAGGCCGATGGCGGTACGTTGTTGCTGGACGAGATCGGCGACATGCCACTGGCGTTGCAGACCCGCCTGCTGCGGGTGCTGGAAGAGCGCCAAGTGGTGCCGATTGGCGGTGAGCCGCAGGCGGTAGATGTGCGTATCGTCAGCGCCACGCACCGCGACTTGCTGGAGCGGGTGGAGCAGGGCAGTTTCCGCGAGGATCTCTATTACCGGCTGAACGGGCTTGAAGTGGCACTGCCAGCGGTGCGTGAGCGTACTGACAAAGAGGCATTGCTGGACTTTCTGTTACGTCAGGAAGCGCAGGGGCAGGTTGTACATCTGGCGCCTGAGGCGCGCCGGGCGCTGCTGGATTTTGCCTGGCCAGGAAACGTGCGGCAGATGCGCAATGTGTTGCGGACCCTGGTTGCCCTGTGCGAAGGCACGCATATCGAAATCTCGGACCTTCCTGCAATCTTTAGAAGTGACGCGGGCCCTGTAGGAGCGGCCTTGTGTCGCGAAAGGGTCGCGCAGCGGCCCCAGGATCTCACCGGTGATGCTCAGTCCGCCGGGGCTGCTGCGCAGCCCTTTCGCGACAAAAGGCCGCTCTTGCACGCTGAGCATCAAGCGCTGATGGAGGTGCTGGAGGCAAAAGACTGGCACTTGACCCGGGTCGCCGAGCACCTGGGCATCAGCCGCAATACCTTGTATCGAAAACTGCGCAAACACGGCATTGCCAGGGGCGCCTGAGCAAAACTCCGGGTGCGATTTCCCGCGCCCTGGGCTACCCTGCCTCGAAGTTTTGCGAGGTCGACCATGCATATTCATATTCTCGGTATTTGCGGCACTTTCATGGGTTCGCTGGCGGTGCTGGCCAAAGAGCTCGGCCACCGTGTCACCGGCTCCGACGCCAACGTCTATCCACCCATGAGCACCCAGCTCGAAGCCCAGGGTATCGAACTGACCCAGGGCTACGACCCGGCTCAGCTGGACCCTGCACCTGATCTGGTGGTCATCGGCAATGCCATGTCGCGGGGCAACCCGGCGGTGGAGTATGTGCTGAACAAGGGGCTGCCTTATGTGTCCGGCCCGCAGTGGCTGGCCGACCATGTGCTGCAGGGCCGCTGGGTGCTGGCAGTCGCGGGTACCCACGGCAAGACCACCACCAGCAGCATGCTGGCCTGGGTGCTTGAGCATGCCGGCATGAGCCCGGGCTTCCTGATCGGCGGCGTGCCGCAGAACTTCTCGGTATCGGCCCGCCTGGGTGGCACACCGTTCTTCGTGGTCGAGGCCGACGAGTACGACAGCGCCTTCTTCGACAAGCGCTCAAAGTTCGTGCACTACCACCCACGCACCGCGATCCTCAACAACCTTGAGTTCGATCACGCGGATATCTTCCCTGATCTGGCAGCCATCGAGCGGCAGTTCCACCATCTTGTGCGGACCATTCCGAGTGAAGGCCTGGTCATTCACCCGACCTCCGAGCAGGCGCTGGAGCGCGTTATCGGCATGGGCTGCTGGACCCCGGTGCAGACCACCGGTGAAGGTGGCCAGTGGCAAGCACGCTTGCTCAGCGCCGACGGCTCGCGTTTCGAGGTGTTGTTCGACGGCGAAGTGCAGGGTGTGGTGGACTGGGCCCTGACTGGCCAGCACAACGTCGCCAACGCCCTCGCCACCCTGGCCGCTGCCCGTCATGTGGGTGTGGTGCCGGCCATGGGCATCGAAGGCCTGAGCGCGTTCAAGAGCGTCAAGCGGCGTATGGAGAAGGTCGCTGAAGTTCAGGGCGTGACCATCTACGACGATTTCGCCCACCACCCGACCGCCATCGCCACCACCCTCGACGGCTTGCGCAAGCACGTTGGCGAAGCACCGGTCATCGCCATCGTCGAACCGCGCTCCAACTCCATGAAGCTTGGTGCCCATCGTGACGGCCTGCCGGAAAGCGTCAACGACGCTGACCAGGTCATCTGGTATGCGCCCGCCAACCTGGGCTGGGACCTGGCTGCCACTGCGGCGCAATGCAAGGTACCAAGCGTGGTTGCCGATAGCCTTGACGCGATCATCGAGCGGGTCAAAGGCCAGGCGCGCCCAGGTACGCATGTGGTGATCATGAGCAACGGCGGCTTCGGCGGCCTGCACGGCAAGTTGGCTGAGGCCTTGAAGTGAGCGGGCCGGAGCGTATCACCCTGGCCATGACGGGTGCCTCCGGGGCGCAGTATGGCCTGCGCCTGCTCGATTGCCTGGTGCGCGAGGACCGTGAGGTGCATTTCCTCATCTCCAAGGCCGCGCAACTGGTAATGGCCACCGAGACCGATGTGGTCCTGCCGGCCAAGCCGCAGGCCATGCAGGCATTTCTTACCGAATATACCGGTGCTGCCGACGGGCAGATTCGTGTTTACGGCAAGGAAGACTGGATGTCGCCGGTGGCTTCGGGCTCCGGTGCGCCAGCCGCGATGGTGGTGGTGCCGTGCTCTACCGGTACCTTGTCGGCAATCGCCACTGGTGCCTGCAACAACTTGATCGAGCGTGCCGCCGACGTCACCCTCAAGGAGCGTCGGCAGCTGATCCTGGTGCCGCGCGAGGCGCCGTTCTCGACCATTCACCTGGAAAACATGCTCAAGCTGTCGCAGATGGGCGCGGTGATCCTGCCAGCGGCGCCGGGCTTCTATCACCAGCCGCAGACCATCGATGACCTGGTCGACTTTGTCGTGGCGCGCATTCTCAACCTGCTGAACATTCCGCAAGACATGCTGCCGCGCTGGGGCGAACATCATTTCGGGGTTGATGATTGAGGCGTTTGCTAGCCTGCTTGCTGGCTGCAGGCCTGCTCGGCGGCTGCGCCACGGTGCGCACGCTGGATGCCAACAAGCCAGGTGCGCCGGTGGTGTATGCCGGGACCCGGCTGGATATGTATGTGATCAATGGCGGGTGCTGCCCCAAGGATCGCTTCGGGGCTGAGGCGCCGGCGTATCCACACCTGGACCTGCCGGGCAGCATGCTGCTGGATACACTGTTCCTGCCGTTGTCATTGCTGACTGCGGCAGGAATAGGTTTTCAGGCTACGGGTGGCCTGTAGGGGCTATTTCTTGCCGAGTTTGCGCAACTCGTCGGACTCGATCACCCGTATTCCGTCCTCTTCTTCCAGCGCCAGGCGCCACAACGCCCGTGCCAGGGTACAGGCCTCGATACCCCGGTACTTACCCGGCATCAACTTGGCAAACGGTGATGCGAGCTTCTCGCCCAGCCGTGGTTGCAGCCGTTCACCCAGCAGCAGCGATGGCCGCACGATGGTCAGTTGCGGCCAGTCCTGGGCCTTGAGTGCTTCTTCCATCTCACCCTTGACCCGGTTGTAGAAGATCGGTGACTTGGGGTCGGCGCCTATGGCGCTGACCACTAGCAGGTGCCGCGCCCCCATTTCCCGGGCGCGCTTGCTGAATGCCACGACCATGTCCAGATCGACGGCGCGAAACGCTTGCTCAGAGCCCGCCTGCTTGAGGGTGGTACCCAGGCAGCAGTAGGCAATATCGACGCGACCGGCCAGTTGCGGGAGAAATACTGCCGGGTCGCCCACCGGGTTTTCCAGGTGGGGATGCCCGGCCAATGGCCGGCGAGTCGGTGCCAGTACGCGACTGATGGTGGGTTCGTTGAGCAGGCGGTCGAGCAGGTGCTCACCAGTAAGGCCGGTGGCTCCGGCAAGCAGGACATGCTGAGGCGTCAAGTACATGATGTCTCTCCCTTGTTACACACAAGCTTAGTGGCTGGCAGGCGTTTTTGCCTGTTCTTCCGCCTTGGCCTGTGCCGCATTACGTAAGGCTTCTTCGGCCTGGTGCTTACGCAGTTGCTTCCAGTGTGCCAGTACTGCGGGCGGTGCCCAGATTTGTGGTTCGGAGGCTTCGAAACCTTCCCTTCGTTCTCTTTCGGCAACACTGGTGCGGGCTAGTTCGAACGCTTGTTTCAGGTCATCGGTCTGGTTCAGGGCTTCGGCAAACAAGGCATCGCCGAAGTAGGTGAAGTCGGCCTCTTCCGAGCAGCCGAACGATACCCGGTCGGCACGCGCCGCAGTCATGATCACTGTGCGCTCATCTTTGAGCGGGGCGATGTAGCCACCTGAATAGCAGGCAGAGATGACAATGACCTTGTCGCGGTCCTTGAGTGGGGCCAAGGCGCTGGCCAGTTCGTCGGAGGACAAGTCAGCGAGCTGCAGCCGCGGCTGGTCGAGCACCAACTGGTGGTCCTGGCTGCCGTGGCTGGTCAGGTAGATGAAGATCAGGTCTTCCGGGCCGCTGCGTTCGGCCAGGGTGCGGGCGGCGCGGGTTAGGTTCTCGCGGGTAGCCATGGGGCGGGTAGTCATCTGGTCACGGTGGTTGACCAGGGTGACTTGGCCGCGGGCACCAAAACGTACCTTGAGCATGTTGCTGACATAGTCGGCCTCGCGCAGGAACACGCTTTGCTGGCCATCGCCGGCCAGGACCAGGCTGTACAGCTGGATGGGGGGGGCCGAGCGCGGTACCCGGGCCAAGGCTTCGTCAAGCAGGCGGCCCTGATTGAGCAGCGCCAGGTCCAGTGGGTCGGGCAGCAGCTTGCCTTTCTGGTCTCGGACGCGTACGCCATTGACCCAGAAACCGCTTTCTACCTGGCCGCTGGCCAGGGTCAGCTTGCCATGCCCCTGGTAGGCATCGTTGTCAAAACCACCGACGTATTGGCTGCCATCAGGCAACTGCAGGCTGCCTTGGCCAGACAGGCGCCAGTCAAGGAAAGTGCCTTTGTAATGGCTGCCGTCGCTGCCGAGCAGTTCGCCTTCGCCGATCAGCGAGCCGTCCTTGAAGTCGCCGATCCATACGTCGCCGTCGGCATTCTCGTAGCGACCGCGGCCTTCCAGGCGGTTGTCCTTGAACTCACCGATGTATTGTTCGCCATCGGTGCTGTCATAGGTGCCGCTGCCTTGCAGTTGGCCATCGACGAAGCGGCCACTGAACTGGTTGCCGCTGGCATCGCTGCGCACGCCCGCGCCATTGGGCTTGCCCTTGGCGAACAGGCCCTGGTAGCGGCTGCCATCGGCCAGTTCCAGTTCGCCTGCGCCTTCGTACTGGTCGTCCTTGAACTGGCCTCGGTAACTCTGGTCAGCCTGCTTGAGGCTACCTTCGCCATCACGCCGGCCGTGGCTGAAGGTGCCCGCATAGTGGCTGCCCGGGGTGGTCAGGTCGCCCAGGCCGTGGAACAGCCCCTTGTCGAACTGCCCACGGTAGACTTCGCCATTGCTGCCGTGCCATTCGCCCAGGCCATGCCATTGGCCGTCCTTGAAGTTGCCGGCGTACCAGCTGCCGTTGGGGTAGTCGATGCGCCCCTCGCCCTGCAGCAGGCCATCGACCACCTGCCCTCGGTAGCGACCGCCATCGGGCAGGCGCGCATCGGGTGGGGACAACGACTCACCATCGCCACAGGCAGCGAGCATCAGGGTCAGCGCGAGGGGGAGCAGGGGACGCATGGCGTAATCCGGGCAAAAGATCTGCCGAGTATGCCGCAGAATACGGGGCGCAGGTATCCGTGATCTGGCTGAAATCGAGGGTGGATTCTTCGCGGGCAAGTCCGCTCCCACAGGTACCGCACAAGGCTTGAGCCCTGTGGAGATTTGTGGGGGCGGGCCTGTCTGCGAAGAGGCCAGGTCAGACGAAGCAGAGCGAGAGGGGTTCGGCGATGTAGGCGGGCTTCGCTTCGCCTTCGATCTCCAGGGTAACAGTGGCTTTGAGCAGCCACTGTCCCGGTTTCTTCTCGATTACCTCGCCCAGGTCCACCTTCAACCGTACCTTGCTGTCGACTTTCACCGGCTGAATGAAACGCACGCTATCCAGCCCGTAATTGACCACCATCTTCAACCCCTCGGGCATCACCAGGATGTCCTCCATCAGCTTGGGGATCAGTGACAAGGTCAGGAAGCCGTGGGCGATGGTAGTGCCGAACGGGGTTTTCGCCGCCTTTTCCGGGTCGACATGAATGAACTGGAAATCGCCAGTGGCTTCGGCGAACAGGTTGATGCGCTGCTGGTCGATCTTCAGCCAGTCGGAACGTCCCAGCTCCTTTCCAACGTACTTCGTAAGCTCGTTTACCGGTACATAGGGCATCGCGACTCTCCAGGTTGTCATTTGGTACGAAAGTGCAAGATCAGCACGGCGAACCGTTTCAGTCAAGATGCCCGCTTTTCGGCGAATATCGGCTTATAGGTAGCGCGTGCTTATAATGGCCGGCATGCCTGAAGGAGATCCTTATGCTGTTGCGTGGTTTGACCTGGCTGGTGCTGTTTCAACTGCTGGGTACGGCGCTCAATCACTTGTGCGTGCCGATTCTGCCGGGCCCGATCATCGGCCTGTTGCTGCTCCTGTTCTTCCTCATGGCCCGTGGCGAGGTCGGCAAGCCCCTGAACGAGGCCGCCGGTAGCCTGCTGCGTTATCTGCCACTGCTGCTGGTACCACCGGCGGTGGGGGTGATGGTCTACGCCAAGGACATTGCTGCAGACTTCTGGGCGATCGCCGGTGCCTTGTTGATTTCCTGCCTGGTGACGCTGGTGTTCGTCGGTCTGCTGATGCAGAAGCTTATCGATCGCCAGCACGGCAAACGTGAGGAGCAGCCATGATCCTTGACTGGCAAGGCGCGCTCGACGCAGTGATTCACCATCCCTTGTTCGGTATCGGCATTACCCTGGGCGCCTACCAGATCGTGCTGGCAGCCTATGAAAAGACCCGTTGGATCTTCCTGCAACCGGTACTGGTGTCGATGCTGCTGGTGATCGGCGTGCTGCTGACCTGCGGCATCAGCTACGCCGAATACCGCAAGAGCACCGAGATCATGAACATCCTCCTCGGGCCCGCTACCGTTGCCCTGGCGGTGCCGCTCTACCTTAACCTGAGACGCATCCGTCAACTGTTCTGGCCGACATTTACTACGCTGGTAATCGGAGGCCTGTTCGCCACGGTCTGCTGCCTGCTGCTGGGCTGGTGGTTTGGTGCCGAACATATGATCCTGATGACCATGGCGCCAAAATCTGTCACGTCACCGATCGCCATGCTGGTGGCCGAGCAGATTGGGGGTGTGGCAGCGTTGGCGGCCGTGTTCGTATTGATTACCGGTGTGATCGGGGCGATCTTCGGCCCGGCGCTGCTGACCCGGTTGGGTGTGCACAGCCCAGAGGCGCGTGGTATGTCGCTGGGGGTAACGGCACATGCCGTGGGCACATCGGTGGCCTTGCAGGAAAGTGACGAATGCGGCGCCTTTGCCGCGCTGGCGATGAGCCTGATGGGGGTGGCCACGGCGGTGTTCCTGCCGTTGGCGGTCAGCCTGGTGGCTTGAGGAGTTGTGATGACGCTACCGCTGTTTCCGCTCAATACCGTGTTGTTTCCTGGTTGCCTGCTGGATCTGCAGATCTTCGAGGCGCGCTACCTGGACATGATTGGCCGCTGCATGAAGCAGGGTACCGGCTTTGGCGTGGTGTGCATCGTCGAAGGCGAGCAGGTCGGCAAGGCGCCGCCGGTTGTGGCTTCGATCGGCTGCGAAGCGGTGATCCGCGACTTCGTCCAGCAGGACAATGGCTTGCTGGGCATTCGTGTGGAGGGGGTGCGTCGCTTCGAGCTGAGCCAGACCGACGTGCAGAAGGATCAGTTGCTGGTAGGCGAGGTGCATTGGCTGGCGGAGCATCCGGATAGCCCATTGATCGAACAGGATGAAGACTTGCTGGCGCTGCTGGTCGCCCTCGGCGAGCACCCGATGGTCGAAGCGCTGGACATGCCGCGGGATGTCGACGGGCGCCAGGCGTTGGCCAACCAGCTGGCGTACCTGTTGCCGTTCATGGAAGAGGACAAACTGGATCTGCTGGCGATCGGCTCGCCGGCGCAGCGGCTGGAAGAGATCCAGAAGCTGCTGGAGCGGATTCAGGGCGAGCTGTTCGCCTGATTGAATTCAATGACCTGTACCGGCCTCTTCGCGGCTAAAGCCGCTCCTACAGGTTTGCGCTATCCCTGTGGGAGCGGCTTTAGCCGCGAAGAGGCCAGTACACGCAAGCTCAATACTGGTATCGAAGCAGGGCGTGAGGCAGCGCATGCATGGCAAAGAACGCCAGCAACGCGATACACGCCGGCAACACCAGCCACCACACCCGCAGCGGCAGTGCAGTCAGCGGCTGGCGATGTTGCACCAGCGTCAGGCTCAGCGCACACACGCAACAGGCCAGCAAGGCCCCGGCCATGATGTCGGTCGGCCAATGCGCCCCCAGGTAGACCCGCGACAAGGCAATCGCCAGTGCCGGGATGCAGCCCAGCAGCACCCAGGTCAGGCGCATGCGCGGCGGCATGCCGCGCCCCGCCAGGACCGCCAAGGTCAGGAAGAACGCGAACGACGCCGAACTGTGCCCGCTGGGCATGCTGTAGCTGGTCAGCGGGTCGCTCAGTACCTCGGGCCTTGCACGGGCGAATAGCCATTTCAGCGAGCCGTTGGCCAGCGCGGTGGCGATCAGCGTCCCGCCGGCGAACAGGGCGTGGCGCCATTGCCGCGCCAACAAGAGCAAGCCGGTGAGCAGGCCGCCCAGGAAGAACTGGGTCTTGAAGTCGCCCAGGCGGGTCACGAGTACCACGGTCCCGTCCACGGCCCGGCTGCGGTGCTCTTGCACCAAGGTCATCACGCCTTGGTCGAATTCGTGCAGGTAAGGCCAACCAAGAAACAGCGCCGCCAGCGCGATGAAGCTCAAGCCTGCGATCAGTCGCGTTCCGTGGCGCTGGTCGCGGATACTGCTGTTCAGGCTCAGGCCGATCAGCACCGCCAGGGTGCCGGCGATGATCCCGGCATCCAACCAGAAGCCTTCCGGTAACGGCAGGCGCATGGCTGCACCGGTAGCCCAGCCAGGCAGCAGGTAGGCGACCGACCAGCCCGCACCCGCCACCAGGCTGACCGCGATGAAGCGCGGCAACGGCATGTCGAACATCCCGGCGACCATTGGCAGCATCGGCCGCAGCGGGCCGATGAAGCGGCCTACCAGCAGGCTGGCGATGCCGTAACGCTGGAAGTAGGCCTCGGCGCTGCCAATCCACTCCGGGTGGTGGCGCAGCAACGGCAGGCGACGGATGTTCTGGTGGAAGTACTTGCCGATGGTGTACGACAGCGCGTCACCGAGCAGGCCGCCGAGGAACCCCAGCAGTAGGGTTTCCCCAAGGGTGAATGCGCCACTGCCAGCCAGCACGGCAACGGCGAACAGCAGTACCGTGCCTGGCACGATGATGCCGGCAATCGCCAGGCACTCCACGCAAGCCACTACAAAAATAGCCACGCCAAGCCACTGGGGGTTGGCGCTGAGCCAGCCGGTCAGGCTGTCGAGCCATTGGCCCATGTTTCAGCTTCCTTGTTCGAGTATGAAAAAGTCTTGCCCTTCGACTTGGCCCCGGCGCAGCGGGTTCCGGGTGCAGAAGCGGGCGAAATCGGCGTCGACGAAGCGATACGGCAAGTGCTCGTCGCGACCATGGGGGATGCCCAGGCGTGGCGCCTGGACCACCCGCGGCACGGCGATGCCGCAGTCTTCCACGTACAGGCGCTCAGGGTCGAAGCGTTGCGCGTCCCAGTGCGGCACTTTCAGGCCCATGGCCTTGCACAGCAGGGTCTGCCCGGCGCACAGGCGTTCGGCCGGGCGCAGGTTGCCGCTGGCATCGGGGTTGTTCAGTTGCATTTGCGCCAGGCTGTTGGCACCAGAGATGGCATCGAGCCAAGGGTACGCGGACTTGATCAGTACCGCATTGCCTGGGCCTTGGGCGCTGAAATTGAGCGAATCACCGCCGCGTGCGTAGTACATGTAGATGTGCCCGCCATCAAGGAACAGCGCCTTGCGCTTCTCGGTATAGCCAAGCGAGGCGTGGCTGCCCTTGTCGGCCAGGTAGTACGCCTCGGTCTCGATGATCCGTGCGGCCAGCCACAGGTTGCCGTGGCGATGGCGAATGACTTTGCCCAGCAGCGCCTTGGCCAACGTCTGGGCGTCGCGGTCGAAGAAGCTGTCAGGGAGGGCGCGTGCAGGGCAGGGGGCTGAGGCTGGCATGCTGGCGGTTCGTGGCAGTAAAGGCCGGGATGATAGCAACGAATAGCTTAATCGAGGCTGAACCCGGACAGTTCGATAAGCGCGGTTACATCTTTCCTATGGAAACTTGTGAGCCATTTTCTACCATCCGCCACCCGCCGCTGGGCGTATACCTGCGCGACAGTTATAATCAGCCGATTTCCCCTTCGCCAAGACACCGAACCCATGACTGAGTCCGTTCTTGACTACATGACCCGCCTGGGTCGCGCCGCTCGCCAGGCCTCCCGCGTCATCGCACGTGCCAGCACCGCGCAGAAGAACCGCGCCCTGCAGGCCGCAGCCGATGCGCTGGATGCCGCGCGCGCCGAGCTTGCCGCAGCCAACGAACTGGACCTGGCCGCCGGCCGTGCCAATGGCCTGGAGCCAGCGCTGCTTGACCGGCTGGCGCTGACCCCGGCGCGCATCGACGGCATGATCACCGGCCTGCGCCAGGTGGCCAGCCTGCCAGACCCGGTTGGTGCCATCCGCGACATGAGCTACCGCCCGTCGGGCATCCAGGTCGGCAAGATGCGCGTGCCTCTGGGGGTGATCGGGATCATCTACGAGTCGCGTCCGAACGTGACCATCGATGCCGCCAGCCTGTGCCTGAAGTCGGGCAACGCGACCATCCTGCGTGGCGGCTCCGAAGCCATCCACTCCAACCGTGCCATCGCCATCTGCATCCAGCGTGGCCTGGCTGTGGCGGGCTTGCCGGCTGCCGTGGTGCAAGTGGTCGAGACCACCGACCGCGAAGCCGTTGGCGCGTTGATCAGCATGCCTGAGTTCGTCGATGTCATCGTGCCGCGTGGCGGCCGTGGCCTGATCGAGCGCATCAGTCGCGATGCCCGCGTGCCGGTCATCAAGCACCTGGACGGCATCTGCCATGTTTATGTGGCCGAGCACGCCGACCTGGACAAAGCCTGGCGCGTGGCATTCAACGCCAAGACCTACCGCTACGGCATCTGTGGGGCGATGGAAACCCTGCTGGTTGACCAGCGCGTGGCTGAAGGTTTTCTGCCAGAAATGGCCCGCCGCTTCCAGGAGAAGGGCGTCGAACTGCGTGGCTGCGAGCGTACCTGCGCGCTGATCGATGCCAAGCCGGCCACTGAAGACGACTGGCACACCGAGTACCTGGACGCGATCCTGTCGATCCGCGTTGTCGGCGGCCTGGACCAGGCCATCGAGCACATCAACCAGTACGGCTCGCACCACACCGATTCGATCATCACCGAACACCAGGGTCAGGCCCGTCAGTTCATGGCCGAGGTCGATTCGGCATCGGTGATGCTCAACACGCCAACCTGCTTTGCCGATGGTTTCGAGTATGGCTTGGGCGCAGAAATCGGCATTTCCACCGACAAGCTGCACGCCCGCGGCCCGGTCGGCCTGGAAGGCCTGACCTGCGAGAAGTACGTGGTGATCGGTGACGGCCAGCTGCGCGGTCAGGAGTCCTGCTGAGTTGAGCAAGGCCCAGGCAGTCCGGCGCATCGGCATTCTTGGCGGTACTTTCGACCCCGTGCACATCGGCCACCTGCGCAGCGCGCTGGAAGTGGCCGAGTTCATGGGGCTCGATGAGCTGCGCCTGTTGCCCAATGCCCGCCCGCCCCACCGCGATACCCCGCAAGTGGCGGCGCAGGATCGCCTGGCCATGGTGCGTGAAGCGGTGCAGGGCGTAGCCTGCCTGAGCGTCGATGCCCGCGAGCTCGAGCGCGACAAGCCGTCGTACACCATCGACACGCTGGAGTCGCTGCGCGCCGAACTGGGCGTCGACGACCAGCTGTTCCTGGTCCTGGGCTGGGACGCTTTCTGCGGCCTGCCTGGCTGGCACCGCTGGGAAGAGCTGCTGCAACACTGTCACATCCTGGTGCTGCAACGCCCGGATGCCGACGTTGAACCCCCTGACGAGTTGCGCAACCTGCTGGCTGCGCGCTCGGAGAGCGATCCCACCGCCATGTCCGGCCCGGCGGGGAATATTTCGTTCGTCTGGCAGACGCCGCTTGCGGTGTCGGCTACACAGATCCGACAGCTGCTGGCCAGCGGCAAATCGGTGAGGTTCCTGGTGCCGGACGCCGTACTGGCCTACATCGAGGCGCACGAACTGTATCGTGCCCCTAACTGACGGTGCCCCCAGGGCGCCTCATTCAAACGAGTTGAAGAGTTTTATATGAGCAAGCAGAAAATCAATGGCGAAGAACTGGTCAAGCTGACCATCAGCGCCCTGGAAGACGTCAAGGCCCAGGACATTCAGGTCATCGACGTGCGCGAAAAGCACAGCCTGACCGACTACATGATCATTGCCACCGGTACTTCCAACCGCCAGATCAACGCGATGCTGGAAAAGGTCCGTGAAACGGTCAAGAAACAAGGCGCGCAACCACTGGGCGAAGAAGGCAAGGGCGACAGCGATTGGGTACTGCTGGACCTGAACGACGTCATCGTTCACATGATGACCGCCGCTGCCCGCCAGTTCTACGACCTGGAGCGCCTGTGGATGGGCGCCGAGCAGAGCCGTGCCGCCGACGCCAAGCACCACAGCCCGGAAAACGCCAGCGACTACTTCACCGACAAGCTCAAAGACCGGGAATAAGGAAGCGTCGTGCGTCTTCGCCTGATCGCGGTCGGCTCGCGCATGCCCAAGTGGGTTGAGGAAGGCTGGCATGAATATGCCAAGCGCCTGCCCCAGGAGCTGTCGCTCGAGCTGGTGGAAATCCCGCTGAACACCCGTGGCAAGAATGCCGACGTCGCCCGCCTGATCCGTCAGGAGGGCGAAGCCATGCTGAGCAAGGTTCAGCCTGGGGAACGCATCGTTACCCTCGAGGTCCATGGCAAGCCCTGGAGTACCGAGCAGCTGGCGACCGAGCTGGACCGCTGGCGCCTGGACTCGCGTACGGTGAATTTGATGGTGGGCGGCCCGGAAGGGCTGGCGCCTGAGGTCTGTGCGCGCGCCGAGCAACGCTGGTCGCTGTCGCCGCTGACCCTGCCGCACCCGTTGGTAAGGATACTCATCGGCGAGCAGATCTACCGCGCCTGGACAGTATTGTCCGGGCACCCTTACCACAAATGAGCCTGTAAGCAGTCCGATGTCGCAGCCGATCCGTCTCAAGGACCACGAGAAAGACGCCCGCCTGGTGCGTAACCGCGTCGTTGTCGGCGCGGTGGCGGTGATACTGCTCATCTGCGTGCTGGTTGCGCGGCTGTACTACTTGCAGATCATCCAGTACGACTATCACTCCACGCTGTCGGAGAACAACCGGGTGCATGTGCAGCCGATTCCGCCTACGCGTGGCCTGATTTTTGACCGTAACGGGGTGATCATCGCCGACAACCGGCCAAGCTTCAGCCTGTCCATGACCCGCGAACGTGCGGGTAACTGGCAGGAAGTGCTGGATACCATCGTCGAAGTACTGGACTTGACGGCGGATGACCGGGCGATTTTCGAAAAGCGCATGAAGCAGGGCCGTCGGCCGTTCGAGCCGGTGCCGATCCTGTTCGAGCTCAACGAAGAGCAGATTGCCCGCGTGGCGGTCAACCAGTTCCGCCTGCCCGGCGTGGAAGTCGTCGCCCAGCTGGTGCGCCACTACCCTCAGGGTGCGCATTTCGCCCATTCGGTCGGTTATGTCGGGCGGATCAACGAGAAAGAACTGAAAACCCTCGACCCGGTCAATTACAGCGGCACCCACCATATCGGCAAGACCGGCATCGAGCGCTTCTACGAGCCTGATCTGCACGGTCAGGTCGGTTACGAGGAGGTCGAGACCAACGCCCGGGGCCGTGTGCTGCGGGTGCTCAAGCGCACCGATCCGAAGCCGGGCAAGGACATCGTGCTGAGCCTCGACATCAAGCTGCAGGAAGCCGCCGAGGCCGCCCTGGGTGGCCGGCGTGGCGCCGTGGTGGCGCTCGACCCGCGTACCGGTGAGGTGCTGGCGATGGTCAGCCAGCCCAGCTTCGACCCCAACCTGTTCGTCACTGGCATCAGCTTCAAGGCCTATGCCGAGCTGCGCGACTCGATCGACCGGCCGCTGTTCAACCGCGTCCTGCGCGGCCTGTACCCGCCGGGCTCGACCATCAAACCGGCGGTGGCCATTGCCGGCCTGGACAGTGGTGTGGTCAACGCCAGTAGCCGGGTGTTCGACCCGGGCTACTACCAGTTGCCCAACTACGATCACAAATACCGTAACTGGAACCGCACTGGCGACGGCTGGGTCGATCTGGACACCGCGATCATGCGCTCCAACGACACCTACTTCTACGACCTTGCCCACAAGATGGGCATCGATCGGCTGTCCAGTTACATGAACAAGTTCGGCATCGGCCAGAAGGTGGCCCTCGACATGTTCGAGGAGTCACCCGGGCTGATGCCGTCGCGCGAGTGGAAGCGTGCCACCCGCCGGCAAGCCTGGTTCCCGGGGGAAACGCTGATCCTCGGCATCGGCCAGGGCTACATGCAGGCCACGCCGCTGCAGCTGGCCCAGGCCACCGCGCTGATCGCCAACAAGGGCGTGTGGAACCGCCCGCACCTGGCCAAGACCATCGAAGGTCAGCCGCCGGTGGACCCCAACCCGATGGAAGACATCGTCCTGCGTGACAAGTCTGATTGGGCCAAGGTCACCCACGGCATGGAGCAAGTGATGCACAACGCCCGCGGTACCGCCCGCAAGGCTGCGGCCGGCGCCCAGTACCGCATCGCCGGCAAGAGCGGTACTGCCCAGGTGGTGGCGATCAAGCAGGGCGAGAAGTACGACCGCAACAAACTCCAGGAACGCCACCGCGACCATGCGCTGTTCGTCGCCTTCGCCCCGGCCGACGATCCGAAGATCGTGGTCTCGGTGATGGTCGAGAACGGTGAGTCCGGCTCCGGCGTTGCAGCACCCGTCGTGCGGCAGATCATGGACGCCTGGCTGCTCGACGAGAGCGGCCGGCTCAAGACTGAATTCGCGCCTGCCACCGTCGCCCAGGAAACGGCCCAGTGAAGAATAATTTCGATCGCATGCTCTCCAGCGAGGACGTGATGCGTCGACGCGCCAGCTTCCTGCAGCGCATCCACATCGACGGCCCCTTGCTGATCATCCTGCTGACCCTCGCGGCCGGCAGCCTGTTCGTTCTCTATTCGGCCAGTGGCAAGAACTGGGACCTGCTGCTCAAGCAGGCCACCTCGTTCGGCATCGGGCTGGTCTCGATGTTCGTCATCGCCCAGCTGGAGCCTCGCTTCATGGCCCGTTGGGTGCCGCTGGCGTATCTGGTGGGGGTGTTCCTGCTGGTGGTGGTGGACGTCATGGGCCACAACGCCATGGGCGCCACGCGCTGGATCAACATCCCCGGGGTGATCCGCTTCCAGCCCTCGGAATTCCTCAAGATCATCATGCCGGCGACCATCGCCTGGTACCTTTCCAAGCGCACCTTGCCACCGCACCTGAAACACGTGGCAATAAGCCTGGTGTTGATCGGTGTGCCGTTCATTCTTATCGTCCGCCAACCTGACCTGGGCACGGCGCTGCTGATTCTCGCCTCTGGCGCATTCGTGCTGTTCATGGGGGGGCTGCGTTGGCGCTGGATTCTCAGCGTGCTTGCGGCGACAGTGCCCGTCGCGGTGGCGATGTGGTTCTTCGTGATGCACGACTACCAGAAGCAGCGCGTACTGACCTTCCTCGACCCGGAGAGCGACCCGCTCGGTACCGGCTGGAACATCATCCAGTCAAAGGCGGCTATCGGCTCCGGTGGCGTGTTCGGCAAGGGTTGGCTGCTGGGTACCCAGTCGCATCTGGACTTCCTGCCGGAAAGCCACACCGACTTCATCATCGCGGTGCTTGGGGAGGAGTTCGGCCTGGTCGGGATTTGCCTGCTGCTGATCGTCTATCTGCTGCTGATCGGTCGCGGGCTGATGATCACCGCGCAGGCGCAGACCCTGTTCGGCAAGCTGCTGGCGGGCAGCCTGACCATGACCTTCTTTGTATATGTATTCGTCAATATCGGTATGGTCAGTGGCCTGTTGCCTGTAGTGGGTGTGCCGCTGCCCTTCATTAGCTATGGCGGAACTTCGTTGGTGACGCTGCTGTCAGCGTTTGGCGTTCTCATGTCGATCCACACGCACCGCAAATGGATCGCGCAGGTTTGAATAAGGTGAAGAATTTCATGCAAGCAGTGCGTAACTGGGCTGCCCGTTGTGCGCCGTGGATCGGCGCGGTGGGCCTGTTCGGCGCTGTACAGCTGGCCCATGCCGGTGATTACGACGGCTCGCCGCAGGTGACCGAGTTCGTTCTCCAGATGAGCCGCGACTATGGGTTTGCTCCCGAACAATTGAACGGTGTGTTCCGCGAGGTGCAGCGCAAGCAGTCGATCCTCGATGCCATCTCGCGCCCGGCCGAACGGGTCAAGCCGTGGAAGGAATACCGGCCGATGTTCATCACCGACGCGCGCATCGCCCGTGGCGTGGACTTCTGGCGCCAGCACGAGGCGGTGCTTGCCCGTGCCGAGCAAGAATATGGCGTGCCGGCGCAGTACATCGTTGCGATCATCGGCGTGGAAACCTTCTTCGGCCGCAATACCGGCAATTACCGGGTGATCGATGCCTTGTCGACCCTGGCATTCGACTACCCGCCGCGCGCGGAATTCTTCCGCAAGGAACTGCGAGAGTTCTTGCTACTGGCCCGCGACGAACAGGTCGACCCGCTCACCCTCAAGGGTTCTTATGCCGGTGCCATGGGCCTGCCGCAGTTCATGCCGAGCAGCTTTCGCAACTACGCGGTGGACTTCGACGGCGATGGCCACATCAATATCTGGAACAACCCAGACGATGCCATCGGCAGCGTGGCCAGCTACTTCAAGCGCCATGGCTGGGTGGCCGGCGAGCGCGTGGTCAGCCGTGCCCAAGTCAGTGGTGCGCAGGCAGATCTTGGCCTGACCACGGGTATCGAACCTGCGAAAACCTTCGCAGAGTTGCGGGCGTTGGGCTGGTCGAGCCATGATGCGTTGCGCGATGATCTGCCGGTTACCGCTTTCCGCCTGGAAGGCGACAACGGCCCCGAGTACTGGATGGGCCTGAAGAACTTCTACGCGATCACTCGCTACAACCGCAGCGTGATGTATGCCATGGCGGTTCATCAGCTTGCGCAACAGCTGGTCCAAGTACGGGGCGTCAAGTAATGCGCGCAATCATCTCTGCCAACACCTTCAAGCTGCTGACCTGCATGACCGTTGGCATGCTGCTGGTCAGCTGTTCCTCCAGTCGCCCGACCACCCAGAGCAGTGGCAACGTCGTCCGTTCGCAGCCTGGCCTGGACATCAACCGTGCCCATAAGGACGGTGCGCCGTGGTGGGATGTAGACGTCAACAAGATCCCTGATGCCACGCCGACCGTGCACACCGGTGCCTACAAGGCCAACCCGTACACGGTGCTGGGCAAGACCTACTACCCGCTGCAGGACTCGCGCAATTACCGCGCCGAGGGCACCGCATCGTGGTACGGCACCAAGTTCCACGGCCAGAACACCGCCAACGGCGAACTCTACGACCTGTATGGCATGAGCGCGGCACACAAGACCCTGCCGCTGCCGGCCTACGTCAAGGTGACCAACCTGGCCAACGGCCGCAGTGTGATTCTGCGGGTCAACGACCGTGGGCCGTTCTATTCCGACCGCATCATCGACCTGTCCTATGCCGCGGCGAAGAAGCTCGGCTACGCCGAGATCGGTACTGCGCACGTGCGGGTCGAGGGCATCGACCCGCAGCAATGGTGGGCACAAAAGGGCCAGCAGCCGCCGCTGATGCTCAAAGAGCCGCAGGTCGCGCAGACCCAGGCGATTCCGGCCAGCACCGGGCGGGTCGAGCAATGGACCCCGCCGCCGCAGCAGCACGCGGCGCCGGTGGTGCCGGTGCAGGTGGGCGGCAACAGTGTGGCCGCCAACACCGGGGGCAACGTTCTTCAAGTGGGCGCCTTCGCCAACCCGGATGCCGCCGAACTGCTGCGCTCCAAGCTGAGCACCATGGTCAGCGCACCGGTGTTCATCAGCTCCATCGTGCGTAACCAGCAAACCCTGCACCGCGTGCGCCTGGGGCCGTTCAGCAGCCAGGGCGAGATCCAGCAGGCACAGAACAGCATTCGCCTGGCGAACCTTGGCCAGGCCAAGCTGGTCACAGACTGACCTGTCTGAGCAGCAAGCTTGCAGCTGCAAGTTGCAAGAAGGGGCGGCGCAATCCTGGGCTGGCTTTTTCTTGTGGCTTGAAGCTGGAAACTTGCCGCTCAAGCTGTCGGTTTTGTCATGAATTGCCGGCCCCGGCCATGTACAATGTCGGCTTTTGCCCGCAGCGGCATAACGCCGCACCCTGATTCAGCCGTTCAGGGGTGGGCCGGCCATGGCCACTAAAACTAGACTGACTGGCGCTGGGCACACGATGTGGCCCAGGGAACATCAGACCATTAGCGATTTTCGAGAGACGGATGAACATCACCAACCTTGCCAAACGACTTTGCCTGCCCGTACTGCTGATGCTCACGCCTGCTGCCTTCGCAGCAGAGCAGATGATGCCTGCACCACCGCAGCTGGCTGCCAAGTCCTACGTACTCATGGACGCGTCCAGCGGCAACGTGCTGGTCGAGAACAACGGTGACGAGCGCCTGCCGCCAGCCAGCCTGACCAAGCTGATGACCGCCTACATCGCCACCGTCGACATCCGTCGTGGCCAGATTGGCGAGAACGACCCGGTCACCGTCAGCGAGAACGCCTGGCGTACCGGTGGTTCGCGCATGTTCATCAAGGTCGGTAGCCAGGTTACCGTCAGCGACCTGCTGCACGGCATCATCATCCAGTCGGGCAACGATGCCTCGGTCGCCCTGTCCGAGCATATCGCCGGCAGCGAAGATGCCTTCGCCGACATGATGAACAAGACCGCTGCCGAACTGGGCATGTCCAACAGCCACTTCATGAACCCGACTGGCCTGCCGAACCCGGAGCACTACTCCTCGGCTCACGACATGGCCCTGCTGGCCCGTGCGATCATCAACATCGACCCGGCCCACTACGCCATCTACTCGCAGAAAGAGTTCTTCTGGAACAACATCAAGCAGCCGAACCGCAACCTGCTGCTGTGGCGTGACAAGACCGTCGACGGTCTGAAAACCGGCCACACCGAGGAAGCCGGCTACTGCATGGTGGCTTCGGCCGTCCGTGATGGCCAACGCCTGATCGCCGTGGTGTTCGGCACCAACAGCGAGCAAGCCCGCGCTGCCGAGACCCAGAAGCTGCTGACCTATGGTTTCCGCTTCTTCGAAACCCAGACCTTCTACCAGAAGGGCACCGAGCTGACCCAGGCACCGGTATGGAAGGGCGCGACCAGCCAAGTCAAGGCTGGCCTGGCAGACGACCTGACCATGACTATGCCTAAAGGCCAATTGAAGCGCCTGCAGGCTTCGATGACCATGAACCCGCAGCTCACCGCACCGATTGCCAAAGGTGACGTGATCGGCAAAGTGGAAGTCAAACTGGACGAGAACGTGGTTCACAGCGCCGACCTGATCGCCCTCGATGGCGTCGAGGAAGGTGGTTTCTTCCGCCGTATGTGGGATAGCATCCGTCTATTCTTCTACGGGTTGTTCAACTGATACGTGACCTGCAAGCCCCCGCACATCCTGCGGGGGCGTTGTTGTTGCCACGGCTTACGAGGCCGTTTCCGCCATGAGCGAACCTGACGTAAAGTCGCACAAGATCGAATTCCCCTGCGCCGATTACCCGATCAAGGTAATCGGCGACACCGTTGTCGGTTTCAAGGACACGGTGATCGAGATCCTCAGCAAGCATGCCAAGGTCGACCTTTCCACGCTGGCCGAGCGCCAGAGCAAGGAAGGCAAGTACACCACCGTGCAGCTGCATATCGTCGCCGAAAGCGAAAACCAGCTGCATGACATCAATAGTGCCCTGCGTGCCACCGGCATCGTGAAAATGGTGCTCTGATGTCCCTTTGCCTCGGTATTCGCGAGCTTGGCCTGCAGCCCTATGAACCGGTGCTGGAGGCCATGCGTCGCTTCACCGAGCAGCGTAGCCCGGACAGCCAGGACGAAATCTGGCTGGTCGAGCATCCCGCGGTCTTCACCCAGGGCCAGGCTGGCAAGGCCGAGCACCTGTTGGTACCGGGCGACATCCCGGTGGTGCAGACCGACCGCGGTGGCCAGGTGACCTACCATGGCCCCGGGCAGCTGGTGGCCTACCTGCTGCTGGACGTGCGCCGCCTGGGTTTTGGCGTGCGCGAGCTGGTCAGCCGCATCGAGCAGACCTTGATCGACCTGCTCGCCAGCTACGGCGTCAGCGCCGTGGCCAAGCCCGATGCGCCGGGTGTCTATGTCGACGGAGCGAAAATCGCCTCCCTCGGCCTGCGAATCCGCAATGGCCGTTCCTTCCACGGCCTTGCTCTGAACGTGGACATGGACCTCGCGCCATTCCGCCGAATCAACCCCTGTGGGTATGCGGGGCTGGCCATGACCCAGCTGCGTGACCTGGCAGGCCCGATCGAACTCGACGAGGTCAGGACAAGGCTGCGCGGACAGCTGGTCAGGCACCTCGACTATGCTGAGCAGACGACCCTCACGGGCGGAATCGACTGAATATGACAACTGTGCAAGAAGCCGTGCCGAACCTGATACCTACCCAGGATGCCACCGCGCGCCCAGCGCCGAAGAAAGTGGAAGCCGGGGTAAAACTGCGTGGCGCCGAAAAGGTCGCGCGTATCCCGGTAAAGATCATCCCCACCGACGAACTGCCTAAAAAGCCTGACTGGATCCGCGTGCGCATCCCGGTATCGCCAGAAGTCGACCGCATCAAGCAGCTGCTGCGCAAGCACAAGCTGCACAGTGTGTGCGAAGAGGCGTCCTGCCCGAACCTGGGCGAGTGCTTCTCCGGTGGCACTGCGACCTTCATGATCATGGGTGATATCTGCACCCGTCGTTGCCCGTTCTGCGACGTCGGCCACGGCCGGCCGAAGCCGCTGGACCTGGACGAGCCGAAGAACCTGGCGGTGGCCATCGCCGACCTGCGCCTGAAGTATGTGGTGATCACTTCGGTGGACCGCGACGACCTGCGTGACGGTGGTGCCCAGCACTTCGCCGACTGCATTCGTGAAATCCGTGCATTGTCGCCAGGTGTGCAACTGGAGACCCTGGTGCCAGATTACCGCGGCCGTATGGACGTTGCCCTGGAAATCACTGCGCAAGAGCCGCCAGATGTGTTCAACCACAACCTGGAAACCGTACCGCGCCTGTACAAGGCTGCGCGTCCTGGTTCGGACTACGACTGGTCGTTGGACCTGCTGCAGAAGTTCAAGCAGATGGTTCCGCACGTACCGACCAAGTCGGGCCTGATGCTCGGCCTGGGCGAGACCGACGAGGAAGTGATCGAAGTGATGCAGCGCATGCGCGAGCACGACATCGACATGCTGACCCTCGGCCAGTACCTGCAGCCGTCGCGCAGCCACCTGCCGGTGCAGCGTTTCGTCCACCCGGATACCTTCGCCTGGTTCGCCGAGGAAGGCTACAAGATGGGCTTCAAGAACGTCGCTTCCGGCCCGTTGGTGCGTTCGTCCTACCACGCCGACCAGCAGGCTCACGAAGCCAAGATCAAGCTCTGATCCGGGCCTTCGCTTAACATGCCGATGCACGCTGAGAGGCGGCATCGGCATTTTTGTTTTTGCTGAATAGAAAGGAGCTGCGATGAATTGCGCTGAAACCACGGAATCGCGTTTGCCCAAGGCGCTGGCGGCCAGTGCCTGCTTCGCCATCGTCGCCCCGGCTGGTCCGGCGCGCCTGGATGCGCAGAAGGCGGCCCAGTGGTTCGCCGAGCGAGGCTACCGCTGCCGGATCTACCCGGGCGTTCACCAGGCCGAGGGTTACCTGGCTGGTAGCGATGAACAGCGCCTGGCGGATCTGCATGCGGCCTTTGCCGACCCTGCTGTCGACGCAATTCTGTGCATGCGCGGTGGTTATGGCAGCATGCGTCTGCTCGACCGGCTGGACTTCGATTTGATCCGCCGCAACCCCAAGCCGCTGGTTGGATACAGCGACATCACGGCGTTGCACACGGCCATCTACCAGCGTACCGGGTTGATCACCTTCCACGGCGCGATGCTAAATGCCGACCTGTTGGGTGCCAAGCTGCAGCCGACCGAGTCGTCCCTGCTGGTGCAATTGGGCGGGCTTTTGCGGGAGGGGGAGGAAATTGTCCATCCGGCCGATTTCGCCTTGAGCTGCGTGGTGCCCGGCGTTGCCAGCGGGCGCTTGCTGGGGGGCAACCTGTCGATGCTGGGGGCGACGCTGGGGACAGTGGCGGAAATTGATACGCGGGGCTGCATTCTGTTCATCGAGGACGTCAACGAGCCGTTGTACCGGGTGGACAGATTGCTGACCCAGTTGCGCCTGGCAGGCAAGCTCGAAGGCATCAAGGGTGTGCTGGCAGGGGATTTTGCCGGGATTAGCGTTGCGGCGTTGGCGCCGCTGCTGGAAGAGACCTTCGGGCCGCTGGGTGTGCCCGTGCTGGCCGGGTGGCGCAGTGGGCATTGTGATCCGAATGTGTGTTTGCCGCTGGGGGCCTTGGTGAGGCTGGACAGTGAGAAGCAGACACTGGTGCTGGGGCAGGATCTGTTCAGGGCTTGAAACTGCCGGGCTGCTTCGCAGCCCTTTCCGACCGGTCCGGCGCCCCGGCAAGGCCGCTCCTACAGGAAACGCTGACCTGTAGGAGCGGGGCGCCGGACCGGTCGGATAGGGCCGCAAAGCGGCCCCAATGGCATCAGCGCTGACGCAGGCTATCGAGTAGCTTGTGGGTCGGGTAGCCATCTGCCGGCCACCCCAGCCCCTGCTGGGCATTGCGAATCGCCTTGCGGGTATTGGCCCCGATGATGCCATCCGGGTTGCCCGCCTCATGCCCCTTGGCATTCAGCAAGCTCTGCAGCTCCATCCGCTCGCTGCGACTGAGCGGCAGGTCTTCCTTCGGCCAGCTGCCGCTGATGAAACCCCAGCCCGAGAAGCGATCACCCAGCAGGCTCACCGCCAGCGCATAGGACGACGAGTTGTTGTACTTGAGAATGGCGCGGAAGTTGTCCAGTACCAGGAATGCTGGCCCACGAGCGCCGGCCGGTAGCAGCAGGGCAGCCGACAACTGGTTGCTGCCGGCCGGCAGCTGGGTACCCGCAGGTAGCTTCACGCCCATCTGCAGCCATTCGTAAACCGGTTTGCGCAACGTGCCGTCGGCCTGCCAATAGTCGAAGCCTGCCGGTACTTGCACCTCGAAGCCCCACGGCTGGCCATGCTTCCAGCCAGAGCTCTGCAGGTAATGTGCAGTCGATGCCAATGCGTCGGGGGTGCTGTTCCAGATATCCCGACGGCCATCACCGTCGAAATCCACCGCATGGGTGTTGTAGGTGGTCGGGATGAACTGGGTCTGGCCCATGGCGCCGGCCCACGAACCACGCATGGCCTCAGGCTGGATGTCGCCATGCTGGATGATCTGCAGGGCGGCGATCAGCTGGTCCTGGGCGAACTGTGGGCGACGGCCTTCATAGGCAAGGGTGGCCAGCGAGCGGATCACCGACTTGCTGCCTTGGAACTGGCCAAAGTTGCTTTCCATGCCCCACACCGCGACCAGCGCCTGGCGGTCGACGCCATAGCGCTGTTCGATGCGGGTGAGCAACTCGGCGTTCTGTTCCAGCAGTTTCTTGCCGTTGCGCACGCGCAGGGGCGACAGGGCGCCATCAAGGTATTCCCACACCGGGCGGGTGAATTCGGGTTGGCTGCGGTCGGCCTTGATCACGTCCATGTCTGGCGTGACGCCGAGGAACGCGCGGTCGAAGGTGCTTGGCGCGATGCCGGCCTGAAGCGCCTGCAGGCGGAAGTTCGCCTGCCATTCGGCAAAGGTCTGCAGGGGCTGGATTTCGGTGCTGACGTCAGGCGTGGCGCTGGGCAGGGTCACTACCGGCGCGGGCTGGGCGGGTGCCAGCGGCAGGGCGTCGGCGGCGGTGGGTTTTTCCGCGCAGGCGACGAGCAGGATGAAGCTGGAGGCCGCGAGTAGCTGGCGGGATTTCCAACGGGGGAGAAGACTCAAGAGCATGCACAGATCCAGAATTGCAGGTCAGGTGCCGACCATACCATGCCTGCGCTTGCGATGCTTTCATGCGGCCAAAAAGTAAGAAGCCTCCCAATCTCTCGATTGGAAGGCTTCGCGGCGGTAGCTGCCTTTGCCCTTGTCTGGTCGCTCCTGGCGGCAGCGGAAGAGGGGTTGGGCAATGATCGACTTGGCCTTGTTCGGGCCGTGCTTTTTCGGCTTTTTGCTCATGGCGGGGTTCCTGGCTTGGGGGCTTTCGGGGCGCACTTTAGGCCTGGGAAGGTGATGGAGCCAATTGATTGTGTTTATGGCAGCCCCGGCTATTCTGCAGGCAGCACCAGTCTTTGCCCTGCCATCAATAGCGACAAGCGAGACAACCCGGTCCAGGGCGACCCCTCGGCCTGCCCCTTGATCTGTGCATCGATACGCTGGGCATCTTGCAGCAACTGTGCCCAGCGCTGCGCCGAGAGGCGCTGCAGAGCCTTGCTGACCAGTGGTCGGCGCTTGTCCCAGACCGGTGGTCGAGCCTGGCTGAAGGCTTTGTCCAGCGGTACACCTTGGGAAAATTGCTGGGCCAGGCCGGCCAGCAGGCGCAACTCGCGGGCCAGGGCCCAGAGAATCACCGGCGGTTCCACACCCTCGCCGCGCAAGCCTTCGAGCATGCGCAAGGCGTGCGCTGCTTCGCCATTGAGGATGGCGTCAACCAGCCCGAAGACATCGAAGCGCGCGCTGTCGGCAACCGCAGCCTGCACTGTCTCGACGGTGATCTGGTTGCCGTCAGCCAGCAGCTTGAGCTTTTCGATCTCCTGGGCTGCGGCCAGCAAGTTGCCTTCGACCCGCGCGGCGATCAGGTCGACGGCATCGCGTTGGGCCGACAGCCCGGCCTGGGACAGGCGCTGGTTGATCCACTGCGGTAACTGCTGGGTATCCACCGGCCAGATCTGGATGAACTGACAGTGGTCGCCTTCGATCAGGGCCTTGCCCCACTTGGTCTTCTGTGCGCTGCCATCGAGCTTGGGCAGGCTGATCAGCAGCAGAGTGTCGTCGGCAGGTCTGGCGCAATACTCCATGAGCGCCGCAGCCCCTTTGTCACCGGGCTTGCCCGACGGCAGGCGCAGCTCCAGCAGGCGCCGCTGGGCGAACAGCGACAGGCTGGCACCCGCTTGCAGCAGGGTACCCCAGTCGAAGTTGGCGTCGGCACTGAATACCTGGCGCTCGTCGAAGCCTTGCTGGCGGGCCGCATTGCGGATGGCGTCGGCGGCTTCCTGGCACAGCAGCGGTTCATCGCCACTGACCACGTAGACCGGGGCCAGGCTGCCTTGCAGGTGCTTGTTGAGTTGGGCGGGGGCGAGCTTCATGGGAGCAGGCGGGGCACCGAAGTGCCCCGCTCGGGCTTAGTTGCCCGGGATTTCCATAGGTGACTGCTGCGGCGTTTCCGCCTGCTGGCGGCGTGCGGCCTCCAGCGCGTCGGCTTCAGCCTTGGCGCGTGCGTCGGCTTTGCGTTGCAGCTCGTCGAGTTGGGATGGGGTCAACATCTGCAGGCGAGTGACCAGCGACTGCACCAGATCGCGACGCATTTCTTCGCGCGAACGCTGGGCTTCCTGATCGGAGCCGGTGATATTGCCGCCGTCACGCACATAGATCTTGCGTGCTTCTACCTTGTCGCTCAGCAGCTCGAGGTTGTTAAGGCCCAGGATGCTGTAATTGAGCGTGGTGGTGAGCTCGTACTCGGCAGTAGCATTGCCGGCTGCGTAGCTCGCCGAACGCGAGTTTTCCTGCTCGTTGGTCAGCACCAGGCGATAAGGTGCGCCGGCGTGCACATTGACGCCACTGTTCTCAAGCACTTGGCGCAGTTGAACCAGGGTCGGGCCATAGGCGTTGCGTGCGCTGACGTCCATTTCCTTGACGCTCAGCTCGTTGGTGCCGGTGCCGCGCAGCTGGAAACCGCAGGCGCTGAGCAGCACAGCCAGGCCCATTACCAGCAGATTGCGTTTGATCATGTTGTTGCTCCCTTGTGGGCCGATACCGCCCACCCGCAGAGGCCGCGGGTGGGCGTTGCCATCAGTTGGCGACGATGTTGACCAGTTTGCCCGGTACCACGATGACCTTGCGGATGGTCAGGCCATCAATGAAGCGCAGGACGTTTTCGTTGCTGCGGGCAGCGGCTTCGATTTCCTCACGGCTGGCTGCGGCAGGCATTTCCACCTGCCCGCGCAGCTTGCCATTGACCTGCACCACCAAGGTGATGCTGTCCTGCACCAGGGCGCTCTCGTCGACCGCCGGCCAGCCAGCGTCGATGACAGCCTGGTCGTGGCCCAGCTGTTTCCACAGCTCGTGGGAAATGTGCGGCGTGATCGGCGCGAGCAGCAGGGTCACGGCTTCCAGGCCTTCCTGCAGCAAGGCACGGTCCTGCTCGCTGGCCTGCGGGGCCTTTTCCAGCACGTTCATCACGGTCATCACCTGGGCGATGGCGGTGTTGAACTTGTGGAACTGGCCCACGTCGGTGCTGGCCTGCTTGATCGCAGCGTGGATGGCGCGACGGATGACCTTTTGCGCGTCGTCCAGGGCTGCGACATCCAGCTTGCCCGGCAGGCCTTGGGCGACGTGAGCCTGGGCCAGGCGCCATACACGGCGCAGGAAGCGGCTGGCACCCTCGACACCGGAGTCGGACCACTCCAGGCTCGCATCAGGTGGCGAGGCAAACATCATGAACAGGCGGCAGGTGTCGGCGCCGTACTGGTCGATCATCGATTGTGGGTCGACGCCGTTGTTCTTCGACTTCGACATCTTCTCGGTACCGCCGATTTCCACCGGCAGGCCATCGGTCTTCAGGCGTGCACCGATGATCTTGGCCTTGGCATCGCGCTCGATTTCGACGTCGGCCGGGTTGAACCAGTCCTTGCCGCCGTTGCTGGCTACACGGTAGTAGGTCTCGGCGACCACCATGCCCTGGGTCAGCAGGTTCTTGAACGGCTCGTTGGAGGTGACCAGGCCCTCGTCACGCATCAGCTTGTGGAAGAAGCGCGCGTACAGCAGGTGCAGGATCGCGTGCTCGATACCACCGATGTACTGGTCGACCGGCAGCCAGTGGTTGGCCGCTTTCGGGTCGACCATGCCACCTTCGTAGTTCGGCGAAGCGTAACGGGCGAAGTACCAGGACGATTCCACGAAGGTGTCCATGGTGTCGGTTTCGCGCTTGGCCGCGGCACCGCATTTCGGGCAGCTGCACTCGTAGAACTCAGGCATGCGCGCCAACGGCGAACCGGCGCCGTCCGGCACCACGTTTTCCGGCAGTGTGACCGGCAGCTGGTCTTCTGGTACTGGCACGTCGCCGCACGACGGGCAGTGGATGATCGGGATCGGGCAGCCCCAGTAACGCTGGCGGCTGATACCCCAGTCGCGCAGGCGGAACTGGGTGCGCGATTTACCCAGCTCCTTGCGGATCAGGGCAGCTTCGATGGCGTCGAAGGCGCCGGCGAAGTCCAGGCCGTCGAACTCGGCGGAGTTGATCAGCTGGCCATGCTCGCCATAGGCGGCCAGCCACTCGTTGCCAACGTCATCGCCCGCGCTGGTGCGTACCACGGCCTTGAACGGCAGGTTGTACTTGTGGGCGAACTCGAAGTCGCGCTCGTCGTGGGCCGGCACCGCCATCACGGCGCCATCGCCGTAGTGCATCAGCACATAGTTGGCGACCCACACGGGCAGCTTCTCGCCGGTCAGCGGGTGCTCGACGAACAGGGAAGTGGGCATGCCCTTCTTCTCCTGGGTGGCCATGTCGGCCTCGGCCACGCTGCCGCTCTTGCATTCGTCGATGAACGCCTGCAGCGCCGGGTTGCCCTGGGCGGCCTGGGTGGCCAGCGGGTGCTCTGCAGCAACCGCGACATAGGTGGCGCCCATCAGGGTGTCCGGGCGTGTGGTGAAGACCTTCAGGGTGCCTTCGTGGCCGATGCTGGCCTGGTCGAACGGGAACTGCACTTCCATGCCGCGCGACTTGCCGATCCAGTTGCGCTGCATGGTCTTGACCTGCTCAGGCCAGCCCGGCAGCTCGTCGAGGCTTTCCAGCAGCTCGTCGGCGTAGTCGGTGATGCGGAAGTAGTACATCGGGATTTCGCGCTTCTCGATCAGCGCGCCCGAACGCCAGCCGCGGCCGTCGATGACCTGCTCGTTGGCCAGTACGGTCTGATCGGCCGGGTCCCAGTTCACGGTCCCGTTCTTGCGGTAGATGATGCCTTTTTCGAACAGGCGGGTGAACAGCCACTGTTCCCAGCGGTAGTAGTCCGGCTTGCAGGTGGTGACTTCACGTGCCCAGTCGATGGCCAGGCCCAGGCTCTTGAGCTGGGTCTTCATGTAGTCGATGTTTTCGTATGTCCACTTGGCCGGGGCGACGTTGTTCTTCATCGCCGCGTTTTCCGCGGGCATGCCGAAAGCGTCCCAGCCCATCGGCTGCAGGACGTTTTTGCCCAGCATGCGCTGGTAGCGGGCAATCACGTCGCCGATGGTGTAGTTACGCACGTGGCCCATGTGTAGCTTGCCGCTCGGGTACGGGAACATCGATAGGCAATAGTAGGTATCTTTGCCTGGCTGTTCGGTAACAGCGAACGATTGTTGCTCGTCCCAGAAGTTCTGGGCGGCGGCTTCGATATCACGGGGCGTGTATTGTTCGTGCATGGCTACTTTTTGCTGAGAGAGAAGAGACCTTGTTCCAGGCAGCGGAACCTCGCTGCGTCCGGCACTCCGGTGTCATTTAGAGTGAACGCCGTAGCATACAGCAGCGCTGCGTATCGTGGGAAACCTTGATTGCGAATGCCCGCTGGTCGCGGCATCTGGCTGCTTTTTGCAGCGACGCTAAGCTCAGGTGTGGGGGGAGATATTCTTTATCTTCAATGAGGTGAACGGATGGGAGAGACGCAGCTACCCGCAAGCAAACCGGAGCTTTACGAACGCCTGATCGACCGTCTTGGCCTGGCACTGGAAGTCGCCAGAACCTCGGTGAGATTACGCGACGAGATGCCAGCCGAGCTGGAGTTGCGTGGCCTGAGCCATGCAGAGTTCGAAGTGATCAAGGCTTACCTGGATTCCCTCCCGGAACGCCGCAATGCCTGCGCCGGAAGTTTCCCACAAGCGGAACCGGCAACGGCCAAGATTATCTGGCTCAAGGACAAGAAACGCCCCGCCAACTCGGCGAGATCCAGGACGCTGCCGCATCGCTAGCCGTTCAGGACGCCAGGCGCTGGCTTAGCGCGCCGGTTCTACAACACACTTCCCATGATCGGCGCCGGTTCACACTTGTTGACCGGCGCCGATCCTCTATAGGCTGCACGCCTTCCATGGAGGTGTGTCGATGCCGATCCGTTTTTTCATCAAACAATGGCTGATGCCGCCTGGCATCCTGTTTCTGCTGCTGCTTGCGGCGTGGTGGTTGCGCCGCCGCCGGCCGCAGCTGGCTGCACTGTGTTTTGCCATGGGGTTGGGTGGCCTGTGGTTGATGAGCTTGCCGCTGGTGGTGCAGCAGTCTGCCCACCTGCTGGAGACCGTGCCGCCTTTGCCGACAAGCGACTGGGCGGGCTTGGCCAGCAGGGCGGATGCCATCGTCGTGCTCGGTGCTGGGCGTGAGCGGGGCGATCCGGCCTGGGGTGGTGGTGATCAGCCCACGGCTACTGCACTCGAGCGCATGCGTTTTGCCGCGCGGCTGGCGAAAGCCTCGGGGTTGCCAGTGCTGACCAGTGGTGGCTTGCATTACGGTACGCCGCCAAGCGAGGCGCAGCTGATGGCGGACCGCCTTCGCGAGGATTTCGCGGTGCAGGTGAAGTGGAAGGAAGAGGCCAGCCGCACGACTTGGGAAAATGCCCAGTTGAGCGCCAAAGTGTTGCAGCCGTTGGGCATACGCCGGGTGGTGCTGGTGACTCAGGCGTGGCACATGCAGCGCTCGCGCTGGAGCTTCGAGCGGGCCGGGTTTGAGGTGGTGCCAGCGCCGGTCGGGTTCTTGGGGCGCGATCATGCACGGCCGTTCGGCGGGTTGCTGCCGGAGAGCCGAGCCATGTGGCAGAGCGGCCAGTTGCTCAATGAAGCGGCTGGATGGGTGGGGTATCGGTTGTTTTACTGACTCGCGGCCTGCGTGGTTGTTGTAGGAGCGGCCTTGTGTCGCGAAAGGGCCGCTCCTGCAAGCTCGGTGTGCGGCGGCTCAGACTGTTTTTGCAATCCTGCCGGCCAGCAACGCCCAGCCCAGCAACAGCACACAGAGAATAGCCAGCGGCCACGACCGCCACTGCAGGTAAGGCGTCAGCTGCTGCATCGGCACCACTTCGCCATACAGCACTGCGCGCTGGAACTGCGGCACCTCTGCGGTGATCCGGCCAAACGGGTCGATCAGTGCCGTCACGCCGTTGTTGGTGGCGCGGATCATCCAGCGGCCGGCCTCCAATGCACGCATCTGTGCCATCTGCAGGTGCTGCAGTGGGCCGATCGAGGTACCGAACCAGGTGTCGTTGCTGATGGTCAGCAGCAGGTCGCTGCGTGCTGCCAGGCCTGCAGCGAACTCGGGGTAGACCACTTCGTAGCAGATGAACGGCGCAATCTGGTAACCCTTGGCCTGCAGCAGTGGCTGGTCCGCGGGGCCGCGGGCAAAGTCCGACATCGGCAGGTTGAAGAACTCGATCGCACCGCGAAGCATGTCCTGCAGGGGCACATACTCGCCGAACGGCACCAGTTTCTGCTTGAGGTAGGTACCGTCGCCTTCGCCGGTCACGGTGACGCCGTTGTAGTAGCGGCGCTGATGATGCACCACTTCACGCACCGGCACGCCGGTGATCAGCGCTGAATGCCGGTCGGCGGCAAAGCGCCCCATCACGTCGATATAACCCTGTGCCTGGTCCTTGAGCACGGGTACGGCAGTTTCCGGCCACACCAGCAGGTCGACAGGCCGGGAGCTGAAACTCATGTCGCGGTACAACGCCAGCTGCGCATCAATGTGCGCCGGGTCCCACTTCAGGTCTTGTTCGACATTACCCTGCAGGGCCGCGACCTTGAGTGGGTCGCCGGCAGGCGTGGTCCAGGCGTGGCCTTTGAGGGCCGTGCCGATCACCCAGGGCGCCAGCAGCAATACCGCAGCGACCGCGAGGAATGATGGGCGTTCGCGCAGGCGGTGCAGGTTGCACAGCAGCGCGGCACTCAGCGCCAGGGTGAAGGAGATAAGCCACACACCGCCCAGCGGCGCCAGGCCTGCGAGCGGGCCATCCAGCTGGCTGTAACCGGCATATAGCCAAGGGAAACCGGTGAGGAACCAGCCACGGAAGGCCTCTTGCAACAGCCATAGGGCGGCGAAGCAAAGGGCGTCGGCCAGGGGCGCCTCATTACGCCTGAACCAGCGCGCCCACAACCAGGTGGGCAAGGCGAAGAACCAGGCGAGGGCGGCGAAGAACGCCAGCAGCAAGACGATCGCCAACAGCGGCGAGGCGCCGCCGTAGGTGTTCATGCTGACGTAGATCCACCAGGTGCCTGCGCCGTAGAGGCCGAAGCCGAACCACCAGCCACGCCACATGGCCTGGCGCGGGCTGAGCTCGCGCAGGCCGAGGTAGAGCAGGGCGATGGACAGCAGGGCCAGTGGCCAGATGTCGAACGGCGCCAGGGCCAGGAGGGTCGATGCGCCGGCCGCCAGGGCCAGCAGGTTACCGGGCCAGCCGGGGCGGGTGATCCAACGCATGTTTGTCCTTAGCGGGTGATCGGAGTCAGGCGCAGCAAGTGTATCCGCCGGCTGTCGGCATTGAGAATACGGAACTTGTAGGCGCCGATCTCGGTGGTCTCGTTGCGCTTGGGCAGGTGGCCGAAGGCACTCATCACCAGGCCGCCGACAGTGTCGAACTCGTCATCCGAGAACTCGCTGTCGAAGAACTCGTTGAAGTTGTCGATCGGGGTCAGCGCCTTCACCAGGAAGTCGCCACTTGGCAACGGCTTGATGTAGCTGTCTTCCTCGACGTCATGCTCGTCCTCGATGTCACCGACGATCTGTTCCAGCACGTCTTCGATGGTCACCAGGCCTGCCACGCCGCCGTATTCGTCGATGACGATGGCCATGTGGTTGTGGTTGGCGCGGAACTCGCGCAGCAGCACATTCAGGCGCTTGGACTCCGGCACGAAAGTGGCCGGGCGCAGCAGGTCCTTGATGTTGAAGCTGTCGCCGTTCTCTTTGAGGATCAGCGGCAGCAGGTCCTTGGCCAGCAGGATCCCGAGCACATCGTCATGGCTTTCGCCGATCACCGGGTAACGCGAGTGGGCGGCGTCGATGACGGCCGGAAGGAACTCGCGCGGCGATTGGGTCGCCTTGATGCTGATCATCTGCGAGCGCGGGACCATGATGTCGCGAACCTGCAGGTCGGCGACCTGGATGGCACCTTCGACGATGGTCAGCGCTTCGCTGTCGAGCAGCTTGTTCTGATGGGCTTCGCGCAGCAGCTCAAGGAGCTCCTGGCGGTTTTTCGGCTCATGGGCAAAAGCCTGGGTCAGTTTACCCAGCCAGGACTTCTGCCCGTTGCTCGATCGATCTTCGCTCATGGCGGTTCTCGTGATCCTTGGTGTATCAGTGTGTGAGAAGTTCGTTTTCATCGTCGGCGTAGGGGTCGGGGTGACCCAGTTCTGCCAGCAATTCCCCTTCCAGCGCTTCCATTTCCTCGGCCTCATCGTCATCGATGTGGTCGTAGCCGAGCAGGTGCAGGCAGCCGTGGATGACCAGGTGCGCCCAGTGCGCTTCCAGCGATTTACCCTGTTCGGCGGCCTCGCGCTCTACCACTGGCACGCAGATCACCAGGTCGCCCAGCAGCGGTATGTCGAGCAGGTCGTCGGGTACATCGGCCGGGAACGACAGCACATTGGTCGCGTAGTCCTTGTGCCGGTAGGTGTGGTTGAGTTCGCGGCCTTCGGCTTCGTCGACCAGACGGATGGTCATTTCCGAGTCGGCCGTGCGCTGGCGCAATGCCAGTTCGCACCAGCGGCGGAAAGCAGCATCGTCAGGAGCGGCGGCATCCGTGGCCCGTTGCAGGTCAAGTTCAAGCATCTTTGTTGCCGGCCTCAGGCTTGGCTTGACGGGCTTCGAAGCGGTCGTAGGCTTCGACGATACGCTGTACCAGTGGGTGACGAACCACATCTTTGGGTTGGAAGTGGGTAAAACTGATACCCGGTACGTCCCTGAGCACCTCGATCACATGGGCCAGGCCCGACTTGGTGCCACGTGGCAGGTCGACCTGGGTGATGTCGCCGGTGATCACCGCTGTCGAGCCGAAGCCGATGCGGGTAAGGAACATCTTCATCTGCTCGAGGGTGGTGTTCTGGCTCTCGTCGAGGATGATGAAGCTGTTGTTCAGAGTGCGGCCACGCATGTAGGCCAGCGGGGCGATCTCGATCACCTGGCGCTCGATCAGCTTGGCCACGTGCTCGAAGCCGAGCATTTCGTACAGCGCGTCGTACAGCGGGCGCAGGTACGGGTCGATCTTCTGTGCCAGGTCACCCGGCAGGAAGCCGAGCTTTTCGCCCGCCTCGACTGCCGGGCGGACCAGCAGGATGCGGCGAACCTGCTCGCGCTCCAGGGCATCGACGGCGCAGGCTACGGCAAGGTAGGTCTTGCCGGTACCGGCCGGGCCGATGCCGAAATTGATGTCGTTGGCCAGGATTTCCTTGACGTAGCGCTGCTGGTTGACGCCGCGCGGGCGAATATTGCCCTTGCGTGTGCGCAGCGAGACGCTTACCTCGTTGACTGCCGGATTGTCGATGTTTTCGACCGTCGACTCCTGCAGATACAGGTGCACGGTTTCTGGCGACAGGTCGTTGGCCTTGGTCTCGCGATAGAGGCGGCGCAACAGTTGCTCTGCAGCGGAAGTGGTCTTGGGTTCGCCGATCAGCTCGAATTGGTTGCCGCGGTTGCGGATTTCGATAGCCAGGCGTTGTTCGATCAGGCGCAGGTGCTCGTCGAACTGGCCGCACAAGTTGGCGAAACGGTGGGCCTCGAAGGGTTCGAGGATGAAGCGATGGGGTTGTATGGGTGCGTTCAAGGTCGTTTTTAGCCGCTCGACGGCGATGGAGTTGAACTCAAGAATAACCCTTGAAGGGCAGTGGCGAAAGCACTGAAACGTTCAACGGTCTGTACTGCCTGTTCCGGCCCCTTCGCAAGCAAGCCTGCTCCCGCAGCTACTGCGCCACCCCGAGGGCTGCGGATAACCTGTGGGAGCGGGTTTGCCCGCGAAGCGGCCGGAACAGGTATCATGCGCGCCATTTCTTACGCATGTGTTAACCCGCCGAACATGAGCAAACGCGAATCCGCCATTTATAAAGTGATCTTCCTCAACCAGGGGCAGGTCTTCGAGATGTATGCCAAGCAGATCTACCAGAGCGACCTGTGGGGTTTTCTGGAAATCGAAGCGTTCGTTTTCGGCGAGCGCACCCAGGTGGTGGTCGACCCGAGCGAAGAAAAACTCAAGAACCAGTTCGAAGGGGTGATCCGCAGCTTCGTGCCGATGCATTCGATCGTGCGCATCGATGAGGTAGAGCGCCTGGGTACGGCCAAGATCAGCGAGGCCAAGGCCAGCGGCAACGTGATGCCGTTCCCCATGCCGATGCCGGAGAAGTAAGGCTCAGGGGAGTGGCGAGAACGGCGTGCGCCCTTCGGCGTTCTGCAGTTCGAGCAGGTATTTACGGAAGATCTGGCCGAGTACCTGGGTGGCGTGCTCCAGTTCGTCGCGCGGCATCTGCTCGGTGACTTCGTCGGCCATGTCCAGCGCATCTTCGGCGCCGTTCACCGCGGCCATCTTCAGCAGGATATAGGCCTGCACGTTGTTGGCCTTGACCCCTTCGCCATGGAAGAACATGGCGCCAAGGCGGTACTGGGCTTCGGCGTGGCCTTGCAGCGAGGCCTTTTCGAACCAGTCCAGGGCCTTTTTCAGGTCTTTCGGCGTCAGCGTGTAGTAATACTCGCCCAGCTCGAACTGTGCCTGGGCGTCCCCGGTCGCCGCTGTTTCCTCGCAGGCTTTCAGCGCGTTCTGCAGGTCTTCTGGCTGAACATTGAGCGTGCAGCGCCCCGTTGCCGGAATCAGCAACGAGTTACCGCCCTCCGCCAGGGCCAGCAGGGGCTGAAGAAGCAACAGGCAGCCCAAGGTCAGGGCGCGGCCGGTGCGGTTCATGGGGATCGACTTACCTCTGCAAAGCTGCGGCCAATGTCTCTGGTGGCACATTATGGGATAAGCAGCGCCAACCTTACAAAGTTTTACGCGAAATTCTGTCCGGGTGGGGAGGATAACTGATTGTGCAGGACCTTTTATTGCCTGTGCCGGCCTCTGTGGGAGCGGCGGTTCGGCGCCTCGACTTGCCCGCGAAGAGGCCGACACAGTTATTGCATTACTTCAGTGCGGCGAAGGCCTTTTCAGCAGCATCCAGGGTGATCTGCAGCTCTTTCTCCCCATGGACGATCGACGTGAAGCCCGCCTCGAACGCACTCGGCGCCAGGTACACGCCACCGTCGAGCATCAGGTGGAAGAAGCGCTTGAAGCGCTCGGCGTCGCTGGCCATCACATCGTCGAAGGTGACGATGTCGTCGGCACCACTGAAATACAGGCCGAACATGGCGCCCGCCTGTGTGGTGACGAACGGCACGCCCGCGGCATCGGCGCGCTGCTGCAGGCCGTCGAGCATACGGCTGGTAAAGGCGCTCAATTCGTCATGGAAGCCAGGGCGGCTGATCAGCTTAAGGGTGGTCAGGCCAGCGGCCATTGCCAGCGGGTTGCCCGACAGCGTACCGGCCTGATAGACCGGGCCCAACGGGGCGATGCAGCCCATGATTTCGCGTTTGCCGCCGAAGCAGCCCACCGGCATGCCACCACCGACGATCTTGCCGAAGGTCGACAGGTCCGGCTTGATCCCGTAGTAACCCTGGGCGCCGCCCAGCGAAACGCGGAAACCGGTCATCACTTCGTCAAAAATCAGCACCACGCCATGCTTGTCGCACTGCTCGCGCAGGCCTTCGAGGAAGCCAGGCGCCGGTGGCACGCAGTTCATGTTGCCAGCCACCGGTTCGACGATGATGCAGGCCACGGTCTGGCCGACCTCGGCCAGGGTCTTCTCGACGGCGGCGATATCGTTGAACGGCAGGGTCAGGGTGTGCTTGGCGAAGTCCGCCGGTACGCCTGCCGAGCTCGGCACGCCTTGAGTCAGCAGGCCGGAACCGGCTTTTACCAGCAGGCTGTCGGAGTGCCCGTGGTAGCAGCCTTCGAACTTGATGATGGCGTCACGGCCGGTATAGCCACGGGCCAGACGGATGGCGCTCATGGTCGCTTCGGTGCCGGAGCTGACCATGCGTACCATTTCCATCGATGGCACCAGCGAGCAGACCAGGTCGGCCATCTCGGTCTCCATCGCAGTCGGCGCGCCATAGGACAGTCCGTGCTGCAACTGGTTACGCACGGCGTCCAGTACTTCAGGGTGGCCGTGGCCGAGAATCATCGGGCCCCACGAGCCGACATAGTCGACGTAGCGCTTGTCATCTTCGTCGACGACGTAGGCACCTTCGGCATGCTTGAAGAACAGCGGAGTGCCGCCGACGCTCTTGAAAGCGCGGACCGGCGAGTTGACGCCGCCTGGGATGTGTTTCTGGGCTTTGGCGAACAGGTCTTCGGAACGGGACATGGGATCTTCTCTCGAAATCAGGAAGCGAACAGGGCGTTGAAGGCGCGGGCGCGGCGGGTGACTTCCTGCGCGCTGTCGGCACCGAACAGGCCGTGGATCACCGCCAGCAGGTCGGCACCATGGGCGATCAGCGGGGCGGCGTTGTCGAGGGTGATACCACCGATCACGGCGATCGGCAGTTTCACCTGGGCACGAGCCTGCTCCAGCAGGTCGACGTTGGCAGCCGGCGCACCCGGTTTGGTGACGGAATTGAAGAAGCGGCCGAAGGCCACGTAGCTGGCACCTTCGCTGGCGGCTTGGGCGGCCAGCTCGAGGTTTGCGTGGCAGGTCGAGCCGATGATTGCCTGGCGGCCGAGCAGCGCGCGAGCCGGCGTCAGCGGGCCATCGGTCTGGCCCAGGTGCACGCCGACACCCAGGCGTGCGGCCAGCTCGGCATCGTCGTTGATGATCAGTTGTGTGCCGTAACGCTCGCAAAGCTTCATCAGCGCTTCGGCCTCGCGCAACCGGCGGGCGGCGTCGTCGCTCTTGTCGCGGTACTGCAGCAGACACACCCCGCCTTCCAGCGCGGCTTCGACGTGGGACAGGAAACGGCCGGCGAGCAGCTGGCTGTCGGTGATTGCGTACAGACCGCGTAGCTTCATTGAAAGCCTCGTATCAGGAGCAGAAATCCAGGGGCAGGCGGCGCGGGACGAACTGGCCTTTGCCCAGCTGCTCGGCGTCGCGCAGGGTGCGCCAGGTGTAATCCAGGGCGCTTTTCACCGCGCTTTGCAGTTGCTCGCCAAGGGCCAGGCGACCGGCCAGGGCGCTGGCCAGGGTGCAGCCCGAGCCATGATAGCTGCCCGGCAGGCGCTGGCAGGTCCAGGTGTGGCTCTGGCCGTCGCGGCTGTACAGGCGGTTGTGGATTTCGTCCTCGTCGCCGTGACCACCGGTAATCAGCAGGTGTCTACAGAACGGCAACAGTTTTTCGGCACACTCGTCGGCAGTGCCGTCAGGCAGTTCGGCGAGGATGCGCGCTTCTGGCAGGTTCGGCGTGGCGATGGTCGCCAGCGGCAGCAGGCGTTCGCGCAGGGCATAGCCGACTTCGTCCTTGCCCAGGCGGCCACCGCCACCGGCACGCAGCACCGGGTCGCAGACCAGCGGCAGGTGCGGGTGGGCACTGAGCAGCTCGGCGACGGTGTCGACCATGCCGATCGAGCCGAGCATGCCCAGCTTCACGGCGGCGACCGTGGAGTCGGCCAGCACGGCATTGGCCTGGGCCAGGACCCATTCGCGGTCGAGCACCCGGAAGTCGGAAACGTTGACGGTATCCTGCACGGTCAGGGCGGTCACGGTAGGTGCAGCGTGACAGCCTTGGGCGATCAGGGCTTCGATATCTGCCTGCAAGCCGGCGCCGCCACTTGGGTCGTGGCCGGAGAGACAGAGGACAACGGGGCGGGAGCTGTAGGTATTCATGGTCGGCGAGCTTACCACCAAACCCATTTGTGCGGATCGTCCTACAAACGAGATTTGTTGATCGAGCGGTCAAATTTTATTGGCAATTACCTCTGAAAGCATTGATTTAGAGGCTTTTATCCAAAAATTGAAGTGGCCCATCGCCAGGGTTGAAAGCTATGCTAGAGTGCTCGGATAACTCGACAAACGGGCTCTGCCGGATTTCGTCGTCTCAAAAGGATTGGAGGCCATCGCGACGCGACCGGACAGGCCATGCTGGGGCTGTATGCGCTATTTGCTGATCATGCTTCTGGGCTTGCTGCCCGCGCTGGCTGGAGCCGTCGAATTCGACGAGGCGACCCGGCACCTTCCATTGGGCAAAGTCATGCAGGTCTACGAGGACCGTGATGGCAGCGCCAGCATCGCCCAGGTCAGCGCGCCCATTTTCGCCAGCCGTTTCCGTACGCACCGCGAGGATGTGCTGAACGCCGGCTACTCGAATTCGGTGTTCTGGCTCAAGGTCGACCTGCACTACGTCGCCTCTGCCAATGCATTGCCACGTCAGTGGTTGCTGGAGCTGGCATACCCGCCTATGGACCATATCGAGCTGTACTTGCCGGGCAGCGATGGCGAGTTCCGCCTGGCCCAGCGTACCGGCGACGCCTTGCCCTACGACAGCCGCCAGATACGCCAGAACAATTACCTGTTTGAACTACCCCTGCAGCCGGGGCAGTCGACCACCGCCTACCTGCGCCTGCACAGTCAGGGTTCGGTGCAGGCACCGCTGGCGTTGTGGTCCGCCGAGGCCTACATGGAAGATCAGCCGACCCGCCTTTATGTGCTGGGCATGATCTACGGCGTGCTGCTGGTGATGGCGGTGTACAACCTGTTCATCTACCTCAGCGTGCGTGACGTCAGTTACCTCTACTACATCCTCTATATTGCCTCGTTCGGCCTTTATCAGGTTTCGGTCAACGGGGCGGGAGTCGCCTATTTCTGGCCGGACAGCCCGTGGTGGGCCAACGCCGCAACGCCTTTGTTCATTGGCGCTGCGGGCCTGTTCGGTTGCCAGTTCGCACGTCACTTCCTGCAGTTGGGCAAGATCAGCCGCGGCCTGGACCGGCTGCTGCAGTTCCTGATGCTGGGTGGCGTGCTGGTGATGGTGCTGTCGGTGAGCATGCGCTACGGCATCGCCTTGCGCATGGCCACGGTGCTGGCTTTGCTGTTCACCGTAAGCATCTTTGCCGCCGGGTTGTATGCCTGGATACGTGGCTTGCGCGTGGCGCGCTGGTTCATCATTGCCTGGACGGCGTTTCTGCTCGGTGGGCTGGTCAACACCCTGATGGTGCTGGGTTACCTGCCCAACCTGTTCATCACCATGTACGCCAGCCAGTTGGGTTCGGCGCTGGAAGTCGCGTTGCTGTCGCTGGCCCTGGCTGATCGCATCAACAGCATGCGCGAACAGCAGGCGCAGACCCTGCGTGATACAGGCCTGGCGTTGGAGCAGATGAACCAGCAACTGGCCAGAAGCAACCACCTCAAAGACGAATTCCTCGCCACCGTCACCCACGAACTGCGTACGCCGATGAATGGCGTGATCGGCTCGCTCGAACTGATGCACACGTTGCCCATGAGTGCCGAGATGGCCCAGTACCACCGCACAGCGGTCGGTTCGGCCCAGGACATGATGGACATGGTTGACGACATTCTCACCCTGACCGAACTGCAGGCTGGCCGCATGCGCCCGCAGGCCATGCCGTTCAGCTTGCGGCGCACATTGCAGGACCTGCGTGCCGGCTATGCCGGAACGGCCTTGGGCAAGGGCTTGTACCTGAGCCTGGACATCCCCGCCGAGTTGCCGGACGAGTTGCTGGGCGATGCGCAGAAAGTGGCGCGCTGCCTGGGCTGCCTGGTAGACAACGGCCTGAAGTTCACGCACCAGGGTGGGGTGATGGTGCAGGTTCGCGGTCGCCGCCTTGGCCCTGAAAGCCTCGCGTTGAGTTTCACCATCAGCGACAGCGGCATCGGTTTCGACGACCTGGACCAGGCGATCCTCTACCAGCGGTTCTTCCAGGTCGACGGCTCGATGACCCGGCGCTATGGCGGACTGGGTATTGGCTTGTCGATCTGCCGGCAGCTCGCCGAGTTGCTTGGTGGCAAGCTGTCTCATGAGTCGACGCGGGGGCTAGGGAGCCGGTTTGAACTGACCTTGAATGTGGCCATTGCCCAGGTGCAGATGCCGCCGGGCAGAGCTGTTTCGGGGGCTACGCGGTTCTAGGTGCATGCCTTGAGGGCTTGGCGCCTGTGAGACCTTGTGGCGAGCCCCTGGTAGACCTGAGTCTCCCCCCTCGCCACATGTTTAGTCATTAATGTCACTTTGACTGACCCGCAGGGAGTGCTTCACTGGGCCTTTCAGGCATGCCCGGATCCAGGAGCTCCCGATGAACCTGCACCAGTACGCTGAAACCCACGAAGTCACCAACCAGCCGCCACCCCTCGACGGTGCCAACCTCTATCGCCTCGACCTGCCATTGCAGGAGTGGTCACGGCGCTTCGGGGCCGGTTGGGCCGAATCGCGGATCGACGCCTATGGCGCCCTGGCGGGCGGGCCGCTGATGGCCGCAGGCTTCCTGGCCAATGCGCACAAGCCGGAATTCAGCAGCCATGACCGCTACGGCCATCGCATCGACCTGGTCGAGTTTCACCCCGCCTATCACGAGCTGATGCGCACCGCCGTCGAACACGGCCTGCCTTCATTGCCCTGGGCCGAGCCTAGGCCTGGAGCCCATGTGGCGCGGGCGTCGATGACCTACCTGCACAGCCAGGCCGAAGCCGGTAGCGGCTGCCCGCTGACCATGACCTTCGCTGCCGTGCCCGCGCTCAGGCTGCAGCCCGAGCTGGCCGAATACTGGCTGCCGAAGATCCTTGCCTGCGAGTACGACCCGCGCAATGTCGGCGACCGGCACAAGGCCGGGGTGACAATTGGCATGGCCATGACCGAGAAACAGGGTGGCACCGATGTGCGCGCCAATACTACGCGCGCTTACCCGGTCGGCAGCGCCGGCCCGGGGCAGCCCTACGAGCTGGTCGGGCACAAGTGGTTCTGCTCGGCGCCAATGTGCGATGCCTTCCTGACCCTGGCGCAGACCGACAAAGGCCTGAGCTGCTTTTTGTTGCCGCGCCACCGGCCCGATGACAGCCGCAACCAGTTCTACATCCAGCGCCTGAAGAACAAGCTGGGCAACAGCTCCAATGCCTCCAGCGAAGTCGAGTTTCGTGGTGCTTTGGCGTGGATGGTCGGCGAGGAGGGGCGCGGCGTGCCGACCATCATCGAGATGGTCGCCATGACCCGCTTCGACTGCATGGTCGGCTCCAGCGCACTGATGCGTCAGGCGCTGACTCAGGCTGCACACCACTGTGCCCATCGCAAGGTCGGTGGCCGGGTGCTGAACGAACAACCACTGATGCAGAACGTACTGGCCGACCTGGCCCTTGAAAGCGAGGCGGCGCTGGCCCTGAGCCTGCGCATGGGGCAAGCCCTGGAGCAGCTCGACGACCCGCAGCAGGCGCACTTCGCGCGGCTCGTCACGGCAGTGGGCAAGTACTGGATCTGCAAGCGGGCGCCGGCAATGATCAACGAGGCCGCCGAGTGCCTGGGCGGTGCGGGTTACGTCGAAGACAGCATCCTGCCGCGGCTGTACCGCGAAGCACCGGTCAACTCGACCTGGGAGGGCTCGGGTAACGTGCAATGCCTGGACGTGTTGCGCGCGTTGTCCAAGGAGCCTGGGGTGCTCGATGCTCTGTTCGCCGAGCTAGGCGACGGGCATGGTGACCCACGCCTGGCCGCGCATATCGGCAACCTCAAAGGGGCGTTTGCCGATACCAGCGATATCCAGTACCGGGCACGGCAGCTGACCGAGGACATCGCCCTGGCGCTGCAGGCCAAGCTGCTGCTGGAGGCGGGTAATGCCGTGGTCAGCGATGCGTTCATCGGTAGCCGGTTGGCCGGTGGCGGGCGGGTGTATGGCGCATTGCCGCGCGGGGTGGATGCCGTGGCACTGGTGGCTCGGGCAACACCAGCCTGGGCAGGCTGAGTTGCCTTCTTCGCGGGCAGACTCGCACCCACCGGATTATCACCGACCTTGAAGGTGGCGCAGCTTGTGTGAAAGCGGGTTTGCCCGCGAAGAAGGCGACACCGATCAATGGGGATGTATTTACCCAAGAAGGCAGGCAAGATGGCTTACACGCATGTCCAGACAGGAAGCCCAGTGTGAGCCAAGCTTTTGTAGTCGTTGATACCCCCGAACAGGCCGTCGACCGTCTGGCGGCCTTGCATGAACAGGCCACCGGGGCCCTGAGCCAGGCCCTCAAGCGTTACCTCAAGGACCGTACCGAGCCGGATGCCGACGAGCGCGCCTTGTACCGCTATCCGGCCCTGCGCCTGACCTACTACAGCCACGGCGAAGTTGCTGCCACTACCCGCGCCTATGCCAAGGTCCAGGTAGCGGGCACATACAGTGTCACTGTCACCCAGCCCGCGGCATTCCGCGGTTACCTGCTGGAGCAACTGCGCCCGTTGATGCACGACTACACGGTGACCGTGGAAGTCGGCGTCAGCGAACAGAACATCCCGTACCCCTATGTGGTCGACCAGGGCGATGAGCTGGCTGGCAGCGGCATCACCGCCGCCGAGCTGGCGCGGGTGTTCCCCAGCACAGACCTGTCGGCGGCCACCGACAACATTGCCGACGGCCTCTACGACTGGGGCAACGCCGAAACCCTGCCGCTGGCGCTGTTCGATGCCGCCCGCGTGGACTTCTCCCTACGCCGCCTGGTGCACTACACCGGCAGCGACTGGCGCCACGTGCAGCCGTGGATCCTGCTGACCAACTATCACCGTTATGTCGACCAGTTCATCAGCCATGGCCTTGAGCAACTGCGTGAAGACCCGCGCTTCGTACGCATGGTGCTGCCGGGCAACGTGATGATCGAGAAGGGCATGGACCACGGCGAAGCTCAAGCCCTGGTGGCCAGTGTGGTCTGGCACCGCTACCAGATGCCGGCCTACCATCTTATCGCTGGCGACGGCGATGGCGTGACCCTGGTCAACATCGGCGTCGGCCCGTCCAATGCCAAGAACATTACCGACCACCTGGCGGTGCTGCGCCCGCACTGCTGGCTGATGATCGGCCACTGCGGTGGCCTGCGCCAGTCGCAGACCATCGGCGACTATGTGCTGGCCCACGCCTACATGCGCCGCGACGGTATTCTCGACCGCGTGGTACCGCCGAACATTCCGATCCCGGCGCTGGCTGAAGTACAGCTGGCGCTGCAGGAAGCCGCAGCGCAGGTAACCGGCGAGCGTGGCGAAGAGCTGAAAAAGCGCCTGCGCACCGGCACCGTGTTGACCTACGACGACCGCAACTGGGAGCTGCGCTGGGCCCAGGAGCGACCCTTGATCAACCTGTCGCGCGCCGTGGCGGTGGACATGGAGAGCGGCACCATCGCTGCCCAGGGCTATCGCCTGCGGGTACCTTATGGCACCTTGCTGTGCGTTTCCGACAAGCCGCTGCACAGCGAAATCAAGCTGCCGGGTTCGGCCAACGCCTTCTACAACCGTGCGGTCAGCCAGCACCTGAAAATCGGCATCGCCGCCCTCGACCTGCTGCGCACCGAGCTCAATTCGTTGCACTCGCGTAAACTGCGCAGCTTCGATGAGCCGCCGTTCCGCTGAGGATCCATGCCACTGCCCCCCCGTTCCAAGCCGCGCCGCCCCCAGGCGCGGCCTGCCGGCCCCCGTCGCCAGGCCAAGGCGCCACCGGCCGAGCCACGCCTGATTCTGTTCAACAAGCCGTTCGATGTACTGACTCAGTTCAGCGACGGTGAGGGGCGCGCGACCCTCAAGGATTTCATCGACATCCCGGGTGTATACCCGGCCGGGCGGCTCGACCGCGACAGCGAAGGCTTGTTGCTGCTGACCAACGATGGCGGGCTGCAGGCGCGCATTGCCGACCCGAAGCACAAGCTGCCCAAGACCTACTGGGTGCAGGTGGAGGGCGAGCCGAGCGACGAACAGATCCAGCGTTTGCGCGATGGTGTGGAACTGAATGACGGCCCGACCTTGCCCGCCGAAGCCCGGCGTCTGGACGAGCCCGAGCTATGGCCACGCAATCCGCCGGTACGCTTTCGCAAAAGTGTGCCGACCCGCTGGCTGGAACTGGTGATCCGCGAGGGGCGCAACCGCCAGGTGCGGCGAATGACTGCTGCCGTGGGTTTGCCGACCTTGCGCCTGGTGCGGGTGCGGATCGGTGACTGGGCATTGGATGGGCTGGAGCAGGGGTGCTGGCGCGAAGTGGCGCCGAAGCTTTAGACCCCTTCGAGAAACGCCACCACCACGCTCTTGATGATGAAGGCCAGCACCCCCAGCCCAAGCACGAAGAACAGGATCATCGTGCCAAAGCGCCCGGCCTTGGATTTTTTCGCCAGGTCCCAGACGATGAAGCCCATGAAACCGATCAATACGGTGACCAGGACGATCATCATCCACTCTTCGAATACGGCGGGATCCATCTGTGTTCTCCAGGCAGGCTGAGCTTGCGATTATACGCGGGAGGGCCGGCGCTTAGCGCAGGTGGGTCAATGGCAGCTCGGTGCTCGCCAGCACCTGGTTGAGCACGAAGCTCGAGCGCACGCTGGTAACGCCTTCGATGCGGGTCAGGCTGCCTAGTAGCAATTTCTGGTAGTGGTCCATGTCCGGCACCACCACCTTGAGCTGATAGTCGGCATCCATACCAGTGACCAGGCTGCACTCGAGCACCTGCGGCAGGTTACGAATGGCGGCTTCGAAGGTCTCGAAGCGTTCCGGGGTGTGCCGGTCCATGCCGATCAGCACGTAGGCGGTCAGGCTCAGGCCAAGCTTCTTGCGGTCGAGCAGGGCGACCTGGCGCGAGATATAGCCGTCGTCTTCCAGTTGCTTGACCCGACGCGAGCATGGCGATGGCGACAGGCCGATGCGTTCGGCCAGCTCCTGGTTGGAGATGCGCGCGTCACGCTGCAATTCGGCGAGGATGCTCAGGTCGTAGCGGTCAAGTTTGCTCATGGAAAAGGCCTTTTCTGTTCAAATTGCGGTGAATTATCGATCCAGGGTTAAAAATTGCGCAAGTGCTATTTATCTGAGCAATCTTCGCAATCCTCTGCCGCAACCTCTCCCGTATCGTTACCTACAGAATCACTGCCCGGACATCAGTCCACGGCGACGTGCCCTAGGCGGGCGGTCGCGGCCAGCCATCCAACAGGATCTGCAGGCCCCCGGGCTACACAGCTTTCAGAAGACGCTGTGAGGTGAGCCGGCGCCACAAGTGCCGAGCACGGACGACAATTCTCAAAGGGAGGCCAATGGCCTCCCTTTTTTCATGGCCGCGATTTCATCTGCCTGTGGTGCCGGCGCGGTAGACTGGCAGCCTGCCGTTTTCTTTACCGTGAGGAACAACATGAAGTCGCGCATCTGGCAGTTGGCAGGTGTTGGTTTGCTGGGTTTGAGCATCAGCTTCGGGGCCATGGCCGAAGGGCCGGGCGAGGGGCGTGCCAACGAGGGGGGGCCGGGCCGCTCACTCAACGCGCGTGACGAAGTGCAACAGACCCAGCCCGCGCGGCAGGGCTACTACCAGGATATCCCTCGGCACAATGGCGACAATCGCCACTGGCAAGCCGGCGGCCCGGGGCAACGGCCCGGTGGCGACTGGCAGGGGCGCCCGGACGGCCACGGTAACGGCTGGGGCCCCGGGCCGCAGTATCGCCCGGGGCACACCATCGACCACTTCCCGGACCGCTACTGGAAAGTGCCGTATCGCGGCCATGACTACTTCTACTCCGGTGGTTACTGGTACCGCCCGCACGGTGGTAGCTACGTGGTGGTGGCCCCACCCTACGGCGTGCGGGTCAACTACCTGCCGTCCTATGCGCGGGAGGTCTGGCTGGGGGGAGCGCTGTTCTTCCTGGTGGCCGACACCTATTACCAGTACCTGGCTGACAGCCAGGAGTACGTCGTGGTCAGCCCGCCCGCCATGGCACCGGCACCGTTGCCAGCGGTAGCACCGGCCGGCAACAGCTATGACGTGATTGCCTACCCGATGTACGGCCAAGGGCAGGAGCAGCAGGACCAGGACCGCTATCAGTGTCACCGCTGGGCCGTGAGCCAGTCAGGTTTCGACCCGGCAACGGCGCCCTATGCACCGCCCGTCGAGGTGGCGAGCAACTACCGCCGTGCGCTGGGCGCTTGCTTCAGTGGCCGCGGCTACAGCATCAACTGAAGCCGGAAAGCGCGGCTCCCCCAGGGGATCGCGCCAGCTTAAAGAAATTGAGCAAGACAGTTGCTCTCACAGAGATCACACCGGGTCGGCATGCACCATCACATCCGCCTGTGGATAACGCTGGCGGATGACTGCCGATGCCCGTACGCACAAGTCGTGGGCCTCATGCAGCGGCAACTGCCCGGGCAACTCAAGGTGCAGTTGCACGAACCATTGGTTGCCCGACACCCGCGTACGCAGGTCATGCACACCTTTTACGCCAGGAATGCCCAGGACCAGTTCGACCATCCCTTCGCCAATGTCTGCGGGCAATTCCTTGTCCATGAGAATCGCCGTGCTTTCGCGGGCGATCTGCAGTGCACTCCAGAGGATGTAGAGCGCGATGCCCAGACCGAACAGCGCGTCCAGTTGCGGCCAGCCGAAGCGTGCCAGCAGCAGCGCGAGCAGAATGCTGCCATTGAGCAGCAGGTCGGAGCGGTAATGCAGCGAGTCGGCGCGCACTGCGGTCGAGCCAGTCAGGCGAATGACCTTGCGCTGCAATGCCAGCAAGGCGACGGTGAGCGCCAGCGACAGCAGCATCACGCCGATGCCGATGGCGGTGTCACCCAGCGGCTGCGGGGCTTGCAGGCGCTCGACAGCCTGTACCCCGATCAGCACCGCGCTTACCCCGATGAACAATGCCTGGGCCATGCCGGCCAGGGCCTCGGCCTTGCCGTGGCCGAAGCGGTGGTCGTCATCGGCCGGGCGCAGGGCATAATGCACAGCCAGCAGGTTGAGGAACGAGGCGACGGCATCCAGTGCCGAGTCGGTCAACCCGGCCAGCAGGCTGACCGAACCGCTCAGCCACCAGGCCACCGCCTTGCTCACGACCAGGATGCTGGCCACTGCCAGTGAGGCGCGGGTGGCCAGGCGCAGTAAACGCTGGTGTTCTGCCGGGGTAATCATGCCCAGGGTGCTGTCCTCGTGGGTATCAGGCCGCAGGTACCAGGCCCAAGGCCGCCAGCTGCTCGGCGCTGCCGCGGTGCTGGATCAGCCGTGGGTCATCCAGCGGCAGGCGCTGGCCGAGTTCGCTTTCGAGAATGGCCTGCAGCTTGAGGTTGTCGACCTTGCCATCCGGGCTGACGGCATCGCGCAATTTTGCCGGGTCGACCTGGGCGGTGTGCCCGCCCCGGTAGTAGATGGCGCCGGTGGCGAAGTCGATGCCAAAGGCGATCAGGCCCGGGATCACGTAGAACAGGATGCCGATGGCGTCCATGGCGGCGACCACGGGGTCGATCTTGCCGCCGATCTGGCCACGGCGCTCGGGATAGAAAATGGTGCCGCAGGCCGTCAGCTGAGTCAGCAGGGTGACGATCAGGGCCCCACCAATGACGCGGGATGGGATGCGCATGTAAATCTCCGAAAGGTGTTCAGCAGGGCAAGCGAAGCGCCAGCACCTGAAGCTAAGACCATGATAGAGCAGGCTGGGTTCGCCGTTATACTCGCCAGACTGTTCGAGGACCACCATGATTTCTTTACCGATCGATGCTGTCTTGCCTGCCTTGCGCCAAACCCTTGGAAACCGCGACGAAGCCGTGCTCGAAGCCCCACCGGGTGCGGGCAAGACCACCCGCGTGCCGCTGGCGTTGCTCAATGAGCCGTGGCTGGCCGGGCAGACCATCCTCATGCTCGAACCGCGCCGCCTGGCTGCGCGGGCCGCGGCCGAGCGCCTGGCCAGCGAGCTGGGCGAAAAGGTTGGTGAGACCGTGGGCTATCGCATCCGGCTGGACAGCAAGGTCGGGCCGAACACCCGCATCGAAGTGGTCACCGAAGGCATCCTCACCCGCCGGTTGCAGTCCGACCCGGCACTTGAAGGTGTGGGCCTGCTGATCTTCGACGAATTTCATGAGCGCAGCCTGGATGCCGACCTGGCCCTGGCACTGAGCCTCAATGGCCGCGAGCTGTTGCGTGACGACCCACCGCTGAAAATCCTGCTGATGTCCGCGACCCTGGAAGGCGAGCGCCTGTCGCGCTTGCTCGACGACGCGCCAGTGGTCAGCAGCGAAGGGCGCATGCACCCGGTGGATATCCGCTGGGGCCGGCCGTTCCAGCCGGGCGAGTTCATTGAGCCACGGGTTGTGGATAACGTGCTGCTGGCGTTGGCCGAGCAGCCTGGCAGCGTGCTGGTGTTCCTGCCCGGCCAGGCCGAGATCCGCCGTGTGCACCAAGGCCTGCAGGATGCCTTGGGGGAACGGCCAGATGTTCTGCTTTGCCCGCTGCACGGCGAACTCGACCTCAGTGCCCAGCGCGCGGCCATCGACCCGCCAGCCAAGGGCCTGCGCAAGGTGGTGCTGGCCACCAACATCGCCGAGACCAGCCTGACCATCGAGGGTGTGCGCGTTGTCATCGATGCCGGCCTGGCGCGGGTGCCGCGTTTCGACCCGGGCAGTGGCATGACCCGCCTGGATACCCAGCGTATCTCCCGCGCCAGCGCCACCCAGCGGGCCGGCCGCGCGGGGCGCCTGGAGCCGGGGGTGTGTTACCGCCTGTGGTCCGAGGCCCAGCATGACCAGTTGGCTGCCCACGGCAGCGCAGAGATTCTTCAGGCCGACCTTGCCGGCCTGGCTCTGCAACTGGCCCGCTGGGGCGTCAGGCCTGATCAGCTGCGCTGGCTAGACCAGCCACCGGCGGCAGCCTTTTCCCAGGCCCAGGACCTGCTGGCACGCCTTGGCGCATTCAAGGCGGGCAGCCGCGACAACCTCAGCGACCATGGCCAGGCCATGGCCGAATTGCCGGCCCACCCACGCATCGCCCACCTGCTGCTTCGCGGCCAGGACCTCGGGCTGGCGAGCATGGCCTGCGATGTCGCGGCCCTGCTCGGCGAGCGCGATATCCAGCGCGGTGGCGGTGCCGACCTGCAAAGCCGGCTGGCGCTGGTCAGTGGCGAGAGCAAGGCCAGCCGCGCAGGCCAGGGCGGCGTGCAACGCGCCCGGCAGCTCGCCCGCCAGTACCGTGGCCTGCTGCGCGGCAAACCCGGGGCAGCGGTTGTCGACCCCGATCACCCACGCTGGCTCGGCGCCCTCCTGGCGCTGGCCTATCCCGATCGAGTCGCCCAGCAGCGGCGCGAGGGCGGTGCTGAATATCGCATGGCCAATGGCCGCGCTGCCTTGTTCGCCGAGGTCGATGCATTGATGAAATGCCCGTGGCTGGTCATCGCCGACCTGGGCAGCCGGCAAGGCCAGCGGGAAGAGCGCATCTACCTGGCCGCCGAGTTCGACCCGGCGCTGCTCGATGGCGTGCTGGCCGAGCAGGTCGAGCACGTCGATATCCTCGACTGGGACGAGCGCGAGCAGGTGTTGCGTGCCGAACGCCAGTCCAAGGTCGGCGAACTGGTGCTGAGCCGCGAACCATTGCCCGGCCTGAGTGATGAAGCACGCGCCCAGGCACTGGTTGGCCTGGTACGGCGCAAAAGCTTGAATCTGCTGAACTGGACCCCGGAGCTGCGTCAGTGGCAGGCGCGGGTAGCACTGTTGCGTCAGCTGGACTTGCTCAAGGATGGGCAAAGCGAATGGCCCGACCTGGGTGATGAAGCCCTGCTGGCCAGCCTGGAAGACTGGCTGCAACCCTACCTGGGCAAAGTCTCGCGGCTGAGCCATTTCGCTGCGCTGGACCTTTCATCGATCTTGCGCAATCTGCTGCCCTGGCCATTGCCACAGCGCCTGGATGAATGGGCGCCGGCGCATCTGGCGGTGCCGTCCGGCTCGAACATCCGCCTGGACTACAGTGAGAACCCACCGATCCTTGCCGTACGCTTGCAAGAGCTGTTCGGCCTGGCCGACACCCCACGCATCGCCAATGGTCGTCAGCAGGTGAAGTTGCACCTGTTGTCACCGGCTCGGCGGCCGGTGCAGGTGACCCAGGATCTTGCCAACTTCTGGCGTACGACTTATGCCGAGGTGAAGAAGGATCTGAAGGGGAGGTACCCCAAGCACTATTGGCCGGATGATCCATTGGTGGCTGAGGCTACCGCACGGGCCAAGCCGCGCGGCACCTGAAGCGCAGTGTTCAGCTATCTTGCTTGAGCAGGAAGGTGAGCGTTTCGCCGTCTTTCGTGTTCAGCAGGTAATGGGTCTGGTGGTTGTGATGCGGGATGTCCAGGATGGCTCCCGCCCGGTAGCCCTGATGATCACGCAGGTGACAGATCAGGCCGTGCTCCGACAGCTCCAGCGGTTCGCTCTTCCAGTAATCGGTCACTTCCGACCGCTGGTAGAAGCCCAGGTAACCGTTCAGGCTCAAACCCAGTTCCCTGGGGGGATTCGCATTGCCAGAGAGGCTGATGTGGTAATGCAGTCGGTCTTCTGTCTGGGAGTCGAAAGCAAAATACAGGGGTATGGAGTCCTGTAAACCGCCAGCCATGAGCCAGACGTCCTGAGGCGTTATCCCCCAATACCATTTATCGCGGCTCCTGCTTTGCCCCAGGGCACATGCCTGTCGGTGGCAATTGCATACCGTTGGCCGCTGAACGACCCGGCATAACTATCGTGTATTTGCGAGTCCATAGGGAGGCTATCACCGAGTATCAAGGCTCATCGTACAGAGCTTCATGCCTTCCACTTTTGCATCAGGGTCTCAGCTCAAGCGCGAAGGTAGCGACTTCGCCTTTCTTTAAGTTCGGCGTCACCGGCGGGTGGTTGTAACCCCAGTAGCTTGGTGCATAGTTAATGATCTTTATCTTATTCCCACTCTGCTCGCGCAGGTGGCAAACCAGCGTGTCACCGTCCAGGTATTGCTACCGTCGGGCGTGCGAGCAGAACGAAGACTTTTCCAGATGCCTCAGGCCCCGGCTTCACCTTCCAGCAACATGAACAGGCGATACAGCACCACGGTGCTGAACAGCTGCAGGAAGCCACTCAGGCTGTCCAGGGCCAGTTCGACGCCCGGTGCAGGCTCGGGGAAGGCCATCAGCAACAGCCCGTCGATCAGCCAGATCGGGGCCAGCACACCCAGCACGCAGATCATGATGCGCAGGAAGTGCCCGGTGGTCATGCGCGCACTTTCGCGCATCGACTGCACCACCGGCAGGCCGCGCAGCACCAGCAGGTATTCGGCGAACACCAGGTTGATCATGATCCACACGCCCGGGAACACTAGCAGCGCCAGACCGGCCATGATCAGCAGCGAGCTGATCGTGATCAGCAGGGCCAGTTGCGGCCACAGCTGCACAGCGCGGGCGAACAGGTCGCGTTTGCGGATGTCCTGGCCGTTGCTGCGGGTGTCCAGGTAAAGGATCAGCGCCGCGCTGTACAGCGGGTAGAACAGCAGGCTGACCAGCATGCCGTAGGCCGGCGAGGCCTGGTCGCCCAGTTGGCGGTACAGCAGCTGGGTGATGAGGGCTTCGAGCACCACCAGCGGCAGGCACAGCGGGATGATGCTGGCCAGGTGGCGGCGGAAGAAGTACAGGGAGTCGCGCAGAACGCTCAGCGGATTCATCAGTCAACATCGCAAGACAGTAAAAACAGGGGCCTAACTTTAGCCCAGAGCTGTCACTTGCTGAAAAAAGTTTCACCCGTGCAGTGATTGAATCCTTCGCCCGAGCGCCCCATCTTTGCCATGTCCGATGTCCTGCTAGCCCATGAGGTAGCCCAATGAACACTGATGAACAAACCCTGATCGACGGCCTGTTCGGCCGCATCAAGCAAGCCGAAGACCCAAGCCAGCCACGTGACGCGCAGGCGCAGGCACGGATCGAGGAGCACGTCCGCCAGCAGCCGGCGGCGCCTTACTACATGGCACAGGCAATTCTGGTTCAGGAAGCCGCGATCAAGCGCCTGGACGAACAGAACAAGCAGCTGGAGGCCGAGCTCAAGCAAGCGCGGGCCCAGCTTGAGGCGACACGTGCCAGCAGTGGCAATGGGGGTGGTGGGTTCCTCTCCAGCATCTTCGGTGCCGGTGCGCGCAATCCGGAGCCAGCTCAGCCGCAGCGCGCCAGCGCGCCGGTAACGTCGGGTGGTGGCTGGCGTGAGCCGAGCGCACCGGGCTTCTCCCAGCCGCAGCCGCAAGTGCAGGCACAAGCACAACCGCAACAACCCGGCTTTGGCGCCGCACCAGCGCGTAGCGGTGCCAGCAGCTTCCTGGGTGGTGCGATGCAGACCGCTGCGGGGGTTGCCGGTGGCGTGTTGCTGGCGCAAGGCATCAGCAGCCTGTTCAATCACCACTCGCAGCCTGAGGAAGTGGTCGAGGTGATCAAGGAAGAGCCAGCTCCGGCCAGTGACAGCGGCGGCTGGAATGACCAGAGCGGGCAGCAGCAGGTTGCCGACAACGGCGGTTGGGGCAACGACCAGGGCGGCTGGACCGATACCGACTACGGCAACGATGACGGTGGCTTCTTCTCGGATGACGATACGTTCGTCTGACCGGTCTGGCATACTGGCGGCATTTCAGGGGGCGCTTTGCGCCCCTTTCGCGGGCAAGCCCGCTCCCACAGGGTACGTGCAACCTCCAAGTGTGCACTTGACCTGTGGGAGCGGGCTTGCCCGCGAATTCTTCCAGACCATGAGGTTCTCAGGTGAAAAAGATCGCGCTGTTCGCCGATGTGCAGAACCTCTACTACACCGTGCGCCAGGCCCACGGCTGCCACTTCAACTACACCGCATTGTGGAAGGACGTCAGCCGCGAAGGCGAGATCGTCGAGGCCGTGGCCTACGCCATCGACCGTGGCGACAGCAAGCAGCAGCAGTTTCAGCAGATCCTGCGCAACCTGGGTTTTGACGTCCGCCTCAAGCCTTTCATCCAGCGCAGCGACGGTTCGGCGAAGGGTGACTGGGATGTGGGCATCACCCTTGATGTGATCGATGCGGCCAGCCGGGTCGATCAGGTAGTGCTGGCCTCCGGTGATGGTGACTTCGACCTGCTGCTGGAGCGGGTCATCCAGCGCCACGGCACTGAGGCTGTGGTTTATGGCGTCCCCGGTCTGACGGCGTTGTCACTGATTCGTGCCGCCACCCGCTATGTGCCCATCGAAGGCGCGCTGTTGCTCAAGCACTGAGGTTTTTTGTGGAACGTATTGCTGTAATCGACTTTGAAACCACCGGCATTTCACCCGGCGCCGGCTGCCGCGCCACCGAGGTGGCAGTGGTGATGCTGGAACGCGGGCGTATTGTCGAGCGCTATCAGAGCCTGATGAACGCCGGCGTGCCGGTGCCAGCCTTCGTCGCCGGGCTGACCGGCATCAGCACCGCCATGCTGCGCAGTGCGCCGCCGGTGGACAGGGTGATGAACGAGGTCGCCGAGTTCGTCGGTGATACCCCGCTGCTGGCACACAACGCAGCCTTCGACCAGAAATTCTGGGATTACGAACTGGGCCGCATCGGCCGTAGCCGCCAGCAGTCCTTCGCCTGTTCTCTGCTGCTGTCACGGCGCCTGCTACCGGCAGCGCCGAACCACAAGCTGGGTACCCTGACCCGCTGGGCCGGGCTGCCGGACACCGGTACTGCGCACCGGGCCATGGCCGATGCCGAAATGGCTGCCAACCTGCTGCAACACCTGGCCGGTGTGTTACGCCAGAGCCATGGCGTCCAGCAACTTTCCCACGAACTCTTGTGCCGGCTGCAGAAAACGCCTGCGGCGAAAGTTCGCGAAACCTTGGCCAAGTTCGCCTGAGCAGCGCAGCAAAAGTGTGCCGCTCATTTGGAGCGGTTTTGTAACTTATCTTTGCTTGAACACAGCCCTAAACTCGGTCACCCGAAAACGGATTTTTTGAGTTGCCTGCCATGCCTGCCTCCCGTCGCTTTCCGCTGTTGCTCGTCGGCGCCTTTCTGGCCTTGTATCTGGTCTGGGGTTCCACTTACCTGTTCATCCGCATTGGCGTCGAGTCATGGCCGCCGATGCTGATGGCGGGCGTGCGCTTCCTGATCGCCGGCGGCTTGCTGTACGGCTTTCTGCGCTGGCGCGGGGTGCCGGCTCCGACCTGGCCACAATGGCGTGCGGCAGGTGCCATCGGCTTTCTGCTGCTCAGCTGCGGCAACGGCGGTGTGACCGTGGCCGAGCATGCGGGTGTGGCATCGGGCGTAGCGGCGTTGGCGGTGGCCACGGTGCCGCTGTTCACCCTGGTGTTCGGCTTGCTGTTCGGCCACCGCAATTCGCGCCTGGAATGGGCTGGGATCTTCCTCGGCCTGATCGGCATCGGCTTGCTCAACCTCGGCTCGAACCTGCAGGCCAGCCCCATTGGCGCGGCGCTGATCCTGTTTGCTGCGGCTTCGTGGGCGTTCGGTTCGGTGTGGAGCAAAAGCCTGCCATTGCCCCAGGGGCCGATGGCCAGTGCCGCCGAGATGCTGGTAGGCGGTGCGGTATTGCTGCTGGGCAGCGTTCTGTCGGGTGAGCGCATGACGCAGATGCCGAGCGTTGCTGGCTGGGGCGCGCTGGCTTATCTGGTGCTGTTCGGTTCGATCCTCGCCTTCAGCGCCTACATGTACCTGCTCAAGAACGTGCGCCCTGCCGCTGCCACCAGCTATGCCTACGTCAATCCCGCTGTGGCGGTGTTGCTGGGCATCGTCTTTGCTGGCGAAGAGATCGGTGCGGAAGAATGCCTGGCCATGGCGGTGATCATCGGCGCAGTGGTGCTGATCGGCCTGCCGCAGTGGCGCAAGGCGCCCGAGCAGGGGTTGAAGGGCGAAATCTGCAAGTAGCCAGGGGCGATGCGGTAAACTTGCCGCCTTCGCTGAACCCCCTGACGGTATTGCCATGAATTTCGCCCAACTCGGCCTGATCGAACCCCTGCTGCGTACCTTGCAGCAGCTGGACTACACCACCCCGACGCCAGTCCAGGCCAAGGCCATCCCCGCGGTGCTGGCCGGTCGCGACCTGATGGCCGCGGCCCAGACCGGCACCGGCAAGACGGCCGGCTTCGCCCTGCCGGTGCTGCAGCGCCTGGCCTTGGAAGGTGAGAAAGTCGCCAGCAATTCGATCCGCGCGCTGGTGCTGGTGCCGACCCGCGAGCTGGCTGAGCAGGTTCACAACAACGTGCGCGAGTATGCCGAGAACCTTCCACTGAGCACCTACGCGGTGTATGGCGGGGTCAGCATCAACCCACAGATGATGCGGCTGCGCCGTGGTGTCGACCTGCTGGTCGCCACACCCGGTCGCTTGCTCGACCTGTTCCGTCAGAACGCGGTGAAGTTCAACCAGGTGCAGACCCTGGTGCTCGACGAAGCCGACCGCATGCTCGACCTGGGCTTTGCCGAGGAGCTGCAGTCCGTATATGCCGCTTTGCCGCGCAAGCGCCAGACATTGCTGTTCTCCGCCACCTTCTCCGAGCAGATTCGCATGCTCGCGGGCCTGGCCCTGAACGACCCGCTGAGCATCGAAGTCAGCCCGCGCAACGCCGCGGCGACCACCGTCAAGCAGTGGCTGGTGCCTGTGGACAAGAAGCGCAAGTCCGACTTGTTCATGCACCTGCTGCGCAAGCAGCGCTGGAAACAGGTGCTGGTGTTCGCCAAGACCCGCAATGGCGTCGATCAGCTGGTCGAGCGCTTGCTGTCTGAAGGCGTGAATGCCGACGGTATCCACGGTGATCGCCCTCAGGCTACCCGCCAGCGCGCACTGGACAGCTTCAAGGCGCGGGAGGTCCAGGTGCTGGTAGCGACCGATGTCGCAGCCCGTGGCCTGGATATCGACGACCTGCCGCTGGTGGTCAACCTTGACCTGCCGATCGTGGCCGAAGATTACGTGCACCGTATCGGCCGTACCGGCCGGGCCGGCAACAAGGGCGAGGCGATTTCACTGGTGTGTGCCGATGAAGTGCAGATGCTGTCGGCGATTGAAGTGCTCACCCGGCAGACCTTGCCGCGCCATGAAGAGCCTGACTTCATCCCCGAGCACCGGGTACCGATGACCGATGCCAGCGGCCAGGTGATCAAGAAGCCGAAGAAGCCCAAGAAGCCGAAAGAAAACAGCGCCAAGCGCGGGCTGGGGCGCTGGATGGACAGTGCCGAGGCGGGGGCTGGTGAGCCGGCGGTGAAGGCCGTGCGTAAAGTACCAAGCTTCAACGGCGGGCCGCGCAAGCGTAAGCCTTAGTTTCGGGGCCTGTGGGCGCGGGCTTGCCCGCGAACACGGGCGAAGCCCGTGCCGTGCACCGCATTGCCTGCTTCGCGGGCAAGCCCGCTCCCACAATGGACGATGTCTGCCTCAGGGGTTCAGCCAGTGTGCTGCAGCTTGCCCCGCACGAAGCCCGCTGGCAAAGCAGGCCGTCAGCAGATACCCCCCGGTCGGCGCCTCCCAGTCCAGCATCTCGCCCGCACAGAACACCCCCGGCATCCGGCGCACCATCAACCCTTCATCCAGCCCTTCGAAACGCACGCCACCGGCACTGCTGATCGCTTCGTCCAGCGGTCGGGTCCGTACCAGCGTGATCGGCAAGGCCTTGATCGCCTGCGCCAGCGCCTGAGGATCGGCAAAGGTCGGCTGATCCGTCAGTTCCCGCAGCAACCCCGCCTTGACCCCATCGATCCCCAGCTGGCTGTGCAGATGCTTGGCCATCGACCGTGAGCCCCGCGGCTTGGCCAGCGCCTGGGCAATTTTGTCCACAGGCTTGTCTGGCAGCAGGTCGAGTAACAGCCTGGCATGCCCTTCATGCTCGATGGCCTGGCGCAGCTGCGCCGACCATGCATACACCAGGCTGCCTTCGACACCTTGCGCCGTGAGGATGAATTCGCCCTTGCGCGGCGCCATGCCCGGTACGCTCAACGCAATATTCTTCAGCGGGGCGCCCGCGAACTTGTCCACAAGCAGTTGGCTCCAGCCCTCCACTTCGAAACCGCAGTTGCTCGGCCGCAACGGCGAGATATCCACAGCGCGTTCGGCCAGCAAGGGCTGCCAGGCACCATCGGAGCCCAGCCTTGCCCAACTGGCGCCACCGAGGGCCAACACCACGGCGTCGGCTTTGACCTGCAACTCACCCTGTGGATAAGCGATCCGCAAGCTACCGTCGGCATTCCAGCCCAGCCAGCGGTGGCGGGTGTGGATAACTACGCCATTGTCACGCAGGCGCTTCAGCCAGGCGCGCAGCAGCGGAGCGGCCTTCATGTCGGTGGGGAAAACCCGGCCCGATGTACCGACAAACGTTTCGATCCCCAGCCCATGAATCCAATGGCGCAGCGCATCGGCATCGAAGTCGCGCAACAACCCGTCAATCTGGCCCTCGCGCTCGGCATAGCGCGAAACGAACTGTGGATAAGCTTCCGAGTGGGTGATGTTCATGCCGCCAACGCCGGCCAGCAGGAATTTGCGGCCCACCGATGGCATGGCGTCGAACACTTCCACCGTCAGGCCCGCCTGGGCCATGGCTTCTGCGGCCATCAGGCCGGCTGGGCCGCCGCCAATGACGACGGCCAGGGGAGGGGTTGCGGGGGATTTTTCTGGCATGGTGGGCCGCAGGCTGTGGAAAAGGCCGCCCATTCTAGCGCAGCAGGGCCGGCAGAAGTACTGTACAAAAAATGATCAGTGTTCTGCAGGCCAGGCTGGCAAAGGGCTGCAGCGTCTTTCCCGCAGGTTATCCACAAGCGGTTCCACAGTCATTGTGAACAACCCATGACCCGTGCCGCACTGTGGTGAAGAATGCCGTGGCGCTTGGCCAAGGCTTCGCGGTCCTTGCTATAGCCACCACCGATCACGCCGACTACAGGGATATCGCGGCCCAGGCAGTGGCGCATCACCATTTCGTCACGCGCTGCCAGGCCCTGGTCGGTGAGTTGCAGGTAACCCAGGGCATCGTCCTTGTGCACATCGACCCCGGCGTCGTACAGCACCAGATCGGGTTGATAGAGCGGCAGCAGGTAGTTCAGCGCATCTTCCACAACGTTAAGGTAAGCCGTGTCGCCCATGCCGCGTGGCAGGGGGATGTCCCAGTCACTGTGGGCCTTGCGTGCCGGGAAGTTCTGCTCGCAATGCAGCGATACGGTGATGGCGTCCGGGGTGTCGTGGAGGATGCGCGCAGTGCCGTCGCCTTGGTGCACATCACAGTCGAAGATCAGCACCCGGTGCACACGGCCGGCTTCAAGCAGGTAGCGGCTGATCACTGCCAGGTCATTGAAGATGCAGAAACCGGCCGGGTGGTCATGGTGGGCGTGGTGGGTGCCGCCGGCCAGGTGGCAAGCGATGCCGTGCTGCAGCGCCATCTCGGCGGTCAACAGCGAGCCGCCCACCGCACGTACGGTACGCCGCGCCAGGGCCTCGCTCCAGGGCAGGCCGAGGCGGCGCTGGTCCTCGCGGGACAGTTCGCCGTTCATGTAGCGCTCGATGTAGCTGCGGTCATGGGCCAGGGCGAGGATATCGTTGGGGCAGATGTCCGGGCGCAGCAGGGCTTGGTCGGTGGTCAGCCCGCTGCCCACCAGGTGGTCGCGCAGCAGGCGGAACTTGTCCATCGGAAAGCGGTGCTCGGCGGGGAATTCCGGGCTGTAGTCTTCGTGGTAGATCAGCGGCAACGGCATGGGGAGTTCGCAATCGGGGCCAGCGCTGATCTTGCCAGTTATTTCCCTGCGCTGGCCAATACGCGTTGCCAGTCCGGCTCGTTCAAGCGGCCAAGGATCCGCGCCTTGCCGTTGGCGTCCACCGAGACGAACAGTGCGCTGGCGAAATTGCTCTCGCGTTCACCACCGGCCACGCGCTGCTGGCGGGCGAAATGGTCGATGCAGCCATTGTGGGTCACCAGCACCAGGTTGTGCCCTGCACGCTTGCGTGCCAGCGCTTCACTGGCGAATTGGTTGTCGCAGCTTTCCAGCCAGGCTTCGCTGGGTACGCTCTGGCCAAGGATGAAGTGCGCAGTTTGCTGGGTGCGCACTTTAGGGCTGGCGAGCAAATCGGCATTGCTCAGGCCCAGTTGCTTCAACCCTTGGCCTACGCGCGTGGCGGCCTCGCTGCCGGCCACGGTGATGCCGGTGGGGTCGTTCAGGCACGGGCCGGGCGCGCTGTCGCAACGCTCGGCATGGCGGATCATCACGATCACCGCACCGTCGGCCCAGTCCTGCAGCAGGCCGCTTTCGCTCAACTGTTGCTCATTGCCAAGGTCCACGATATGGGTCCTCGTTGCCAGCCAGGTGGTCACAGCCGCAATGACCATGCACAAGCCAAATGCGGCACCGAAGGCTTTGCGTGACATGCGTCGCTTGCGACGGGCGTGGATGGCGGGATGGCCCAAGGTGTTGCCAGGTTGCATGCGTCACTCCAATGGCGCGGCGGTGGATTGGGGGCAGTGTGCGCAGCCGTCTGTCGGGGGCCGGTGAAGGGGTTGTGAAAATTGCATTCTGGGCGCTGCCGGTTGCGTGAAAAACCTGGCCGCGCCTACGCTGTTAAATGCCCCACCGCACAACCGGAGCTCGCCCCATGACCCCCATCCTTCACCTGGAGAGCGCACGCCTGGTGCTGCGCCAATGGCACGATGACGATCTGCGCGAGTTCGCCGCGTTGTGTGCCGACCCGCAGGTGATGCGCTATTTCCCGGCGCCGATGACACGGCTGGAGGCCGCGGCGCTGATTGGCAGGATCCGTGGGCACTTCAATGAGTACGGTTTTGGCCTGTGGGCTCTGGAGCGCAAGGACAGCGGGGCGTTCATCGGCATGACGGGGCTGCTCAATGTCAATTTCGACGCGCCGTTCGCCCCCGCCGTAGAGATCGGCTGGCGCCTGGCGCGGCGCCACTGGGGCCTGGGGTTTGCGAGCGAGGCGGCGTGGACCTGCCTGCGTTGTGCTTTCGCCCAATTGCGCGTGGAGGAGGTGGTGTCGTTCACTAGTGAGAGCAACTTGCCGTCGCAGAAAGTCATGCAGGCCATTGGCATGGTCCAGGACGTCAATGGCAGCTTCGACCACCCCCGCCTGCCCATCGGCCACCCGTTGCGCCCCCATGTGCTGTACCGCATCGACCGCGCACATTGGGAACAGACCCTGCGCACTGAATGAGCCGCCATGCACGGCGTCAATGGCAAACCCTGTATCATTTCCCACCTGAGAGCGCCGTAGAGCTGTGATGCCTTGCTAGGAGAACCCCCGATGAGTCATGTGTTGGACGACCTGGTCGACCTGTTGAGCCTCGAATCGATCGAGGAGAACCTGTTCCGTGGCCGCAGCCAGGACCTGGGCTTCCGCCAGTTGTACGGTGGCCAGGTGCTGGGCCAGTCGCTGTCGGCCGCCAGCCAGACGGTCGAAGATGCGCGCCACGTGCATTCGCTGCACGGTTACTTCCTGCGCCCGGGCGATGCCAGTTTGCCGGTGGTGTACTCGGTCGACCGCGTGCGCGACGGCGGCAGCTTCAGTACCCGGCGGGTGACGGCGATCCAGAAGGGCCAGCCGATCTTCACCTGCAGCGCATCGTTCCAGTACGACGAGGAAGGCTTCGAGCACCAGGTGCAGATGCCCGACGTGGTCGGCCCGGAAAACCTCCCCACCGAAGTCGAGCTGGCCAGCGCCCATGCTGACAAGCTGCCCGAACGCATCCGCGACAAGGTGCTGTGCGCCAAGCCGATCGAGATTCGCCCGGTGACCGAGCGCGACCCGTTCAACCCCCAGCCCGGCGACCCGGTGAAGTACGCCTGGTTCCGCGCCGACGGTACACTCCCTGACGTACCTGCACTGCACAAGTACCTGCTGGCCTACGCCTCCGACTTCGGCCTGCTGACCACGTCGCTGCTGCCCCATGGCAAGTCGGTGTGGCAGCGTGACATGCAGATCGCCAGCCTCGACCACTCGCTGTGGTTCCACCGCAACCTGCGTGCGGATGAGTGGCTGCTGTATGCCACCGACAGCCCGTGGGCCGGCAATGCCCGTGGTTTCTGCCGCGGCAGCATCTTCAACCGCGCCGGCCAGTTGGTGGCGTCGTCGACCCAGGAAGGGCTGATTCGCCACCGCAAGGACTGGGCATGAGCCTGGGCCAAGTCCGCAACTGGGTGTTCGACATGGACGGCACCCTGACTGTAGCGGTGCACGATTTCGCTGCCATCCGTGTGGCGCTGGACATCCCGGCCGAGCACGACATTCTTACCCACCTGGCAGCGCTGCCGGCAGCGGAATCGGCAGCCAAACATGCCTGGCTGCTGGAGCACGAGCGCGACCTGGCAATAGCCTCGACAGCGGCCACCGGGGCGGTGGAGCTGGTGCGTGAGCTGGCCGGGCGCGGTTGCCGCCTGGGCATTCTGACCCGCAATGCGCGGGAGCTGGCGCATGTGACGCTGGAGGCCATCGGCCTGGCCGACTGCTTCCAGGTCGAGCATATTCTCGGGCGCGATGAGGCTGAGCCCAAGCCCAGCCCGGATGGGCTGTTGAAGATTGCCAGTGCCTGGGGCGTGGCGCCCAGCGAGCTGGTGATGGTCGGGGACTACCGCTTTGACCTGGACTGTGGGCGGGCCGCTGGCGCGCGCACGGTGCTGGTGAATTTGCCGGACAACCCGTGGCCTGAGCTGGTGGATTGGCATGCTGCCGATTGCCGGGCATTGCGGGTGCTTTTGGGCTGACTCATGTGTCGCCTGTGGGGGCCTGTTCGCGGGTAAACCCGCTCCCACAGGAGCGCTGCAGGCCTGATTCCTGTGCGATACCTGTGGGAGCGGGTTTACCCGCGAAAGGGCCGACACTGGCTATGCTGAACCCCAGTCTTTCTCTGAATGGAGCCCAGTCATGACCAGCAAGGCCATCTATGTGCAACCCGGCGGCGGCTACGACAAGGTCGAAGTCGGCACCCGTGAAGCCCTCGCACCCAAGGCCGGTGAAATCACCGTGCGCCTGCACGCCAGCTCCCTCAATTATCATGACTTCGCCGTGGTCAGCGGCATGTGGGGCCCGACCGAGCGGCGTATCCCCATGGCCGACGGTGCCGGTGAAGTGGTCGCGGTCGGTGCAGGCGTCAGCGAGTTCAAGGTAGGCGATAACGTTGTCAGCACCTTCTTCCCCGACTGGCTCGACGGTCAGGCCAATGTCGAAGGCTTTGCCCAGGTGCCTGGCGACGGCATCGATGGCTACGCCCGCGAACAGGTAACCGCGCCGGCTACCTCCTTCACCCTGGCGCCCCAAGGCTTCAGCCACGCCGAGGCAGCCACCCTGACCACGGCGGGCCTCACCGCCTGGCGTGCGTTGATGAGTGATGACCACCTCAAGCCCGGCGACACGGTGCTGGTGCAGGGCACCGGCGGCGTGTCGATCTTCGCCCTGCAGTTCGCCAAGCTGGCGGGGGCGACGGTCATTGCCACGTCGTCCAGCGACGCCAAGCTCGAACGCCTGAAAGCGCTCGGCGCCGACCACCTGATCAACTACAAGAGCACCCCGGCCTGGGGCGACAAGGCGCGTGAGCTTACCAGCAATCGCGGCGTCGATCATGTGATCGAAGTGGGTGGCCCGGCGACCCTGGAGCAGTCCATGATCGCCGCGCGCATCGGCGGGCATGTTTCGCTGATCGGCATCCTCACCGGCGTGGCCGGGCAGCTGCCGCTGGTGCAGGCACTGGTGCGGCAGGTCCGCCTGCAAGGCGTGCTGGTGGGCAGCCGTGCGCAGCAGCAGGCGATGATGCGGGCGATCGATGCCAATGGCTTGCGGCCTGTGGTGGACAAGCATTTCGAGTTGGAGCAGATCGTCGATGCGTTCCGCTATCAGGAGAGCAACCGGCATTTCGGCAAGATCTGCCTGACGTGGTAACCCGCTCCCACAAGGGAAAGCGCAATACCTGTCAGTTATCAGTCCGGCAACAGTCGATCCCGGCTGTTGGACAGGTGCAGGCAGATTGCTGCCCGAGCCGCATCCGGGTCCTGCCGGCGGATGGCATTGAGGACCGCCTCGTGCTCGAGGTTGGCCAGGTACGCATGCCGCGCCAGCCTGGCCCCGGCGCGTTCGGCCAGGGCCATGCGGTTACGCGGGATCAGGCCATTGCCCAGCTGCGCCATCATCTCGCTGAAATACAGGTTGCCGGTGGCCTCGGCGATCAACAGGTGAAAGCGCCGGTCCGCCTCGATGCAGCTGTCCCCGGCTGCCGCCAGGTCTTGATAGTCATCCAGCGCCTTGCGCATGCGTGCCAGGTGCTCGTCACTGCGGCGCACGGCGGCGAGGGCGGCCGCCTGGCCTTCCAGGCCGATGCGCAGCTCAAGCAGGTCACGCACGCTTGCGGCGTTCTCTGCCCCCACGCGCAAACCCGCCTGGCCCTGGCGCTCCATCACGAACGTGCCGATGCCATGGCGCGGCTCCACCAGGCCTGAGGCCTGCAACTTTGACAGCGCTTCGCGGACCACGGTGCGGCTGACGCCATGCTCGCGCACCAGGGTGTTCTCTGACGGCAGCTTGTCCCCCGGCTTGAAGGTGCCCAGCAGAATCTGCTGAGTCAGGCTCGACACCAGGTCGTGGGCGCGGCTGTGGCTGCGTTTGGCTGGGGAAGTATTCATGAGGTTTCCGGGTCAAGGCTGCTTGTACGACAAGTTAATCACCAAAAATTTTTTTTGCCTGTTTTTTCTTTGCACGGTACAGGGCTGTTGAAAGCGTTTTCATCATGATCGACACAATATTGCCATCTATCAGCTTGTATTTTGCTGTTTAGGCGACATTTACCGTCTTGTCGTACAACCTCGCTGCGCATATGCTCCGTGCCACTGTCATGTCAGACAACTTCGACCCGCACAAAAACAATTAGTGGGAGATCCACAAGTGAACGACACCCTCGCTCCGTCTGCCCGGCATGAAGGCGACGCGTTGGCCAGTGCCGTGGCCAAGGTCAAGCGCCACGTCCTGCCGCTGTTCGTCATCATGTTCATCGTCAACTACCTCGACCGCGTCAACATCGGCTTCGTCCGCCCGCACCTGGAAAGCGACCTGGGCATCAGTGCCGCCGCCTTTGGTTTCGGCGCCGGGCTGTTCTTCATCGGCTATGCGCTGTTCGAAGTGCCCTCGAACATGCTGTTGCAAAAGGTCGGCGCGCGGTTGTGGCTGACCCGCATCATGTTCACCTGGGGCCTGGTGGCGACCGCCATGGCTTTCGTGCAGAACGAAACCCAGTTCTACGTGCTGCGCTTTCTGCTGGGTGTTGCCGAGGCGGGCTTCTTCCCCGGCGTGATCTATTACTTCACCCGCTGGCTGCCGGCCGCCGAACGCGGCAAGGCGATTGCCATTTTCCTCAGCGGGTCCGCCCTGGCGTCGTTGATTTCCGGGCCGCTGGCCGGCGCACTGATGCAGATCCAGGGCCTGGGCCTGCATGGCTGGCAGTGGATGCTGTTCATCGAAGGCATGGCCTCGGTGACCCTGTGCTTCTTCGTGTTCTTCTGGCTCGACTCCAAACCGCAGGATGCCAAGTGGCTGAGCCAGGCCGAACAGGACGCGCTGGTCGCCACCATCGACCGTGAGCAGCGTGAGCGCGAAGCCGTCGGCGCGGTGAAGCCTTCGACCTGGAGCCTGCTCAAGGACCGCCAGATCGTGCTGTTCTGCCTCATCTACTTCTGCATCCAGCTGACCATCTACGCTGCCACCTTCTGGCTGCCGAGCATCATCAAGCGTATGGGCGATCTCAGCGACCTGCAGGTCGGCTTCTTCAACTCGATCCCATGGCTGATCTCGATCATTGCCATGTATGCCTTCGCCGCCGGTTCCACGCGCTGGAAGTTCCAGCAGGCCTGGGTGGCCGGCGCCCTGGTGGTCGCTGCCATCGGCATGTTCATGTCCACCACCGGCGGGCCGGTGTTCGCCTTTGTCGCGGTGTGCTTCGCCGCCATCGGCTTCAAGTCGGCCTCGTCGCTGTTCTGGCCGATCCCACAGGGCTACCTGGACGCCCGCATCGCGGCGGCAGTGATCGCCTTGATCAACTCGGTCGGTAACCTCGGCGGCTTCGTCGCCCCCACTACATTCGGCCTGCTCGAGCAGCAGACCGGGTCGATCCAGGGCGGGCTGTATGGCTTGGCCGTGACCTCGGTGCTGGCGGCCATCGCCATCTTCTTCGTACGCATTCGCCCGAAGGGCGCTCCTTCTGACGACCTCAAGGCCCCTTCGGCCTTGGGCCAGACCCACTGATGACTGCGAGACAACAACCATGAATATGCAGACCAATCCCGCCGTTCACACCAGCACCCCGGTTGTCACCGAGCTGCGCGTGATCCCAGTGGCAGGCCACGACAGCATGCTGCTCAACCTCAGTGGCGCCCACGGCCCGTACTTCACTCGCAACGTCGTGGTGCTGCGCGACAGTGCCGGTAACACGGGCCTTGGCGAAGTGCCCGGTGGCGAGAAGATCCGCCAGACCCTGGAAGACGCCCGCAGCCTGGTGGTCGGCCAACCGATTGGCCATTACCAGCGCGTGCTCAATGCCATGCGCCAGACCTTCGCCAACCGCGACTCCGCCGGCCGCGGCCTGCAGACTTTCGACCTGCGCATCACCGTGCATGCGGTGACGGCTATCGAGGCGGCGCTGCTCGACCTGCTCGGCCAACACCTCAACGTGCCGATGGCGGCACTGCTGGGCGAGGGCCAGCAGCGTGAGGCGGTGAAGATGCTGGGTTACCTGTTCTACATTGGTGACCGCCAGCAGACCGACCTGGCCTACCGCAACGAAGCCGATGCCGATGATGACTGGTTCCGCCTGCGCCACGAAAAGGCCCTGACCCCGGAAGCCGTCGTGCGCCTGGCCGAAGCCGCCAAGCAGCGCTATGGCTTCAGCGACTTCAAGCTCAAGGGCGGCGTGCTGCGTGGCGAGGAGGAAATGGAAGCGGTGACAGCCCTGGCCGAGCGCTTCCCCGAAGCGCGCATTACCCTCGACCCGAACGGCGCCTGGTCGCTGAAGGAGGCCATCGCCCTGTGCCGCGACAAGCACGATGTGCTGGCTTATGCCGAAGACCCGTGCGGTGCCGAGAACGGCTACTCGGGACGTGAAGTGATGGCCGAGTTCCGCCGAGCCACCGGCTTGCCGACGGCCACCAACATGATCGCCACGGACTGGCGGCAGATGGGCCATGCGATCCAGCTGCAGTCGGTGGACATCCCCTTGGCCGACCCGCACTTCTGGACCTTGCAGGGTTCGGTGCGGGTGGCGCAGATGTGCAACGACTGGGGCCTGACCTGGGGCTCGCATTCGAACAACCACTTCGACATTTCGCTGGCGATGTTCACCCAGGTGGCGGCGGCGGCGCCGGGTGAAATCACGGCCATCGATACCCACTGGATCTGGCAGGACGGCCAGCGCCTGACCCGTGAGCCGCTGCGCATCGTCGATGGCCATGTGCGGGTGCCGGCGCGGCCGGGGCTGGGGGTGGAGCTGGATGAAGACCAGCTGGCCAAGGCCCATGAGTGCTACCGCAACATGGGGCTGGGGGCGCGGGATGACAGCGTGGCGATGCAGTTCCTGATTCCGGGCTGGAGCTTCGATAACAAGCGGCCTTGCCTGGTGCGTTAAGGCATAGCTTGTCAGCACTTGTAGGAGCGGCCTCGTGTCGCGAAAGGGCTGCAAAGCGGCCTCAGGATGTCAGCGCAGATGCATGAATTGCTGGGGCTGCTTCGCAGCCCTTTCGCGACGCAAGGCCGCTCCTACAAAAAGCAGTGCAGCTCGGGTTCATTCAGGCTCGAAGAATGCCCGCGCCATCTCCACAAAACCCCCGAGCACCGGGTTCGGGTTGTCCCGGCAGAACGCCAGAAAGATCTCCGCCTGCTGCTCGATCCCCACCAACGGCTTGAATACCACCTGCTCCAGGCGCAATGCCTGCGCCGAAGCCGGCACCACCGCGCAACCCAGCCCGACATTGACCAGGCCCAGGATCGAATGCGTCTGCCCCAGCTGATGCAGATACCGCGGCTGCACCCCATGCCGGGCAAACAGATTGGCAATGCGGTCATGGAAATACCGCCCTTCGTTAGCGCTGTACATCACGAACGGCTGCCCATCGAAATCGCTGGGCCTGAGCCGCTCGCGCGCCGCCAGCGCATGCCCGGCGGGCAGGGCGGCGACGAACGCTTCGCGGTGGACCGGCAGGTATTCCACGCGCGCACTGGGCAGCACCTGGCGCACCAGGCCAACATCGATCAGGCCGGCCTCCAGGTCATGCACCTGGGTGGAGGACACGCGTTCGCTGAGCACCAGTTCGATGTCCGGCAGGGTCTGCCCGGCATGCACCAGCAAACGCGGGATCATGCTGTAGGCGCCGACAGCGGTGAAACCCAGGGTCAGGCGGCCCGCTTCGCCATGGGCGATACGCCGCGCCGACTGGCTGGCCGATTCGGCGACTTGCAGGATACGCCGGGCATCTTCAAGAAAGCTTTGCCCGGCCAGGGTCAGGCGTGCCTGACGGTTGTTGCGCTCCAGCAACAGTACCCCAAGGGCGTGTTCCAGCAGCTGTATCTGACGGCTCAGCGGCGGCTGTGTCATGTGCAGGCGGGTGGCGGCGCGGCCGAAATGCAGCTCTTCGGCGACCGCGACGAAGCAGCGCAACTGATGCAGCTCCATGATTCAATTCCTGAATTATTCGATCCATTATCTATATTAGACCTGTATCAAATGCGGGCCTAGCATCGAGTCATGTCTTCGAACTGCCGGATGCCCAGGATGAACAACAATCCCATCGACGTACTGTTGACCCAGCCCGTCCCAGAAGCCATCGAGGCCCAGCTGGTCAGTGCCTACCAGGTGCATCGGCTGTATCAGCATGACCACCCGCAACAGCTGCTCGCCGAGGTTGGCCCGCGCATTCGCGCTGTAGTCACCGGCGGTGCCAAGGGCTTGTCGAACGCGCTGATGGACCAGTTGCCCAGCCTTGAGATCATCGCCATCAGCGGTATCGGCACCGACGCCGTGGACCTGCGCCACGCGGCCAGCCGCGGTATCCATGTCACCACCACACCGGGTGTGCTCACCGCGGATGTGGCCGACCTGGCGATGGGCCTGATCATCAGTACCCTGCGCCGCCTGGGCGAGGGTGAGCGGCTGGTGCGCGACGGTTTGTGGGGCACGGTCAACCTGCCACTGGCGCGCAAGGTCAGCGGCATTGAACTGGGTATCGTCGGGCTTGGCGAGGTGGGCAAGGCCATCGCCCGGCGTGCCGCTGCATTCGATATGCGCATTGCCTACAACGGGCGTCGCGAGCAGCCAGAAACGGGTTATCGCTACGAGGCCAATCTGGTCGAGCTGGCGCGCTCGGTGGATGTACTGGTGGTGGCGGCTTCTGCCGATGGCGGCCAGGTGCTGGTGACGGCCGAGGTGCTCGATGCGCTGGGGCCGGAGGGGTACCTGGTCAATGTGGCGCGCGGCAAGTTGGTTGACGAGGACGCGCTGGTCGAGGCGTTGCGGGAACAGCACATCGCCGGGGCCGGGCTGGATGTGTTTGTCGACGAGCCGTATGTGCCGCCGGCGTTGCGTGATCTGAACCAGGTCAGCCTGCAGCCGCATCGAGGTAGCGCCACGCTGCAGACCCGGTTGGAGATGGGGCGCATGGTGTTGAACAACCTTGAAGCCTGTTTCAGGGGCGAGGTGCCGCCGAATCGGGTGATCGACCTTTAGGGCCCTTTCGCGGCTAAAGCCGCTCCCACAGGGTTCTCCACAGGTGCTGAAAACTGTGGATGACCTTGTGGGGGCGGGTTCTCCCGCGAAGAGGCCTGCACAGGCAACACAAGGCCCCAAAGGGCCACACCTTCTCTGTACAAAAACAATCGCTTCCACCGAGAAGCAAGAGGGTCCACATGAACAGCAAATCCGCCGTCGCCGCACCGCAGGCCGTGGCAGGGGTCGGCCGCCATCGCTTCCTGGTCCTGGCGCTGATCTTCGTCATCACCGTCATCAACTACGCCGACCGCGCCACCTTGTCGATCACCGGCACCGAGGTACTGAAAGACCTGGGCCTCGACCCGGTGATGCTGGGCATGATCTTCTCGGCCTTCGCCTGGGCCTACGCCCTGGGCCAGGTCCCCGGTGGCTGGCTGCTCGACCGGTTCGGTGCGCGCCGGGTCTATGGCATCAGCCTGATCCTCTGGTCACTGTTCACCCTGCTGCAGGGCACGGTTGGCTGGCTGGGCCTGGCCGGGGTGTCGGCGGCGGTGGCGCTGTTCTCCATGCGCTTCATGCTCGGCCTGGTGGAGTCACCGGCATTCCCGGCCAACTCGCGTATCGTCAGCTGCTGGTTCCCCACCCGTGAACGCGGCACGGCGTCAGCCTTGTTCAACTCGGCGCAGTACATGGCGGTGGTGGTGTTTGCCCCGCTGATGGCGTGGATGACCCACACCTTGAGCTGGGAGCAGGTGTTCATCTGGATGGGCGTGCTGGGGTTGGTGCTGAGCGTAGTGTGGTTCCGTCTTTATCACGAACCGCACAGCGCACCGGGGCTTAGCCGCGAAGAGCTCGACTACATGCGCGAAGGCGGTGCCCTGGTCGACCTGGAGCAGGAACGCAAGACGGCCAAGAGCAAACCGACCCGCGCCGAGATCGCCCAGCTGTTCACCAGCCGCAACCTGTGGGCGGTGTACCTGGGCCAGTACTGCATCACCGCGCTCACCTACTTTTTCATCACCTGGTTCCCGATCTACCTGATCAAGGGCCGTGGCATGACCATCATGGAAGCCGGCTGGGTCGCCGCGCTGCCGGCCATCTGTGGCTTCAGCGGCGGCATTCTCGGTGGCTTCGTTTCGGACTGCCTGATCCGCCGCGGCGTGCACCCGTCCAAGGCACGCAAGACGCCATTCGTGATCGGCATGGCACTGTCCACCAGCCTGGTGCTGGCCAACTATGTGGATGGCAACGCGGCGGTGATCGCCCTGATGACCCTGGCCTTCTTCGGCAAAGGCCTGGCGGCGGTGGGCTGGGCGGTGCTGTCGGATGTGGCACCGAAAAAGATGGTCGGCCTTTGCGGCGGCGTGTTCAACGGTATCGGCAACATCGCCGGCATCGTCACCCCGTTGGTGATCGGTTACGTGGTCGCCAGCACCGGCTCGTTCCACAACGCACTCTGGTTCGTGGCCGCCCATGGCGTGCTGGGGATCTTCGCTTACCTGTTGCTGGCCACGCGCTTCGAGCGCACTGGGCAGGCGTAGGCAGACGCCTGAGCAACAGAGGCCCCGGGAGACCGGGGCTTTTTTGTTTGTGTCACGGTGGTGATCCTGTGGGAGCGGCGGTTCGGCGCCCCGACTTGCCCGCGAAGAGGCCGGGCCTGGCGACACACATCCAGATGAAAAACAAAAGCTTCAAATGCCCCGCTGGCGTAATCGGATATGCCATTCGCGACATCTGGCGTTTCTGGAAATGCGCTGTCGTGATCGAACAGTTCCGAGGCGTTCTCGTGTAATTTCCCACAGCCCCGCGGGGCTTAAATGAAGCCCGAACCACACCGGCATCTTGCTCTGTGACGCGTGCCAAAGATCAACAACAGACCGCCAGCAACATGTCGACTTATTGATTTGAAAGGAGATATTTTCGCCTACGCCTGCCCGTCCTTCCTTGTGTCAGCAAAAAGAGAACAAGATCAATGAACACCGTGGGATCTGATGGCAACCTTGCACAAGGTTTCAAGCCACGTCATGTAACGATGCTGTCCATCGCCGGCATCATCGGCGCAGGACTTTTCGTAGGCTCAGGGCACGCCATCGCGGCGGCCGGGCCAGCCACCATTATTTCGTACTTCGTGGCCGGGACCTTGGTGGTACTGGTCATGCGCATGCTCGGCGAAATGGCCGTGGCGCATCCGGACACTGGATCGTTCTCTACCTATGCTGACCAGGCCATCGGCCGCTGGGCCGGCTATACCATCGGCTGGTTGTACTGGTGGTTCTGGGTGCTGGTGATTCCCATCGAGGCACTGGCGGCGGGGCATGTGCTCAACGCCTGGTTCCCCGATATCCCCAGCTGGATCTTTGCCCTCGCCTCGGTGCTGTTGCTGGCGGGCACCAACCTGTTCAGCGTGGCCAAGTACGGCGAGTTCGAGTTCTGGTTCGCCATCCTCAAGGTCACGGCGATTCTCGGCTTCATCGGCCTGGGCTTTGCAGCGCTGATGGGCTGGCTGCCGAACCGTGAGGTCAGTGGCTTGAACGGTTTGATCGCCGAGCATGGCGGCTTTGCGCCCAAGGGCTGGTCTGCAGTCATCGGTGCGTTCATCACCGTGATGTTCAGCTTCATCGGCACCGAGGCCGTGACCATCGCCGCCTCCGAATCCAGCGACCCTTCGCGCAACATCGCCAAGGCCACCCGCTCGGTGATCTGGCGGATCAGCACTTTCTACATCCTGTCGATCTTCGTGATCATCTCGGTGGTGCCGTGGAACGACCCGCAGCTGGCGGTGGTGGGCTCGTACCAGCGCGCACTGGAAATCATGAACATCCCCAACGCCGCCTTCATGGTCGACCTGGTGGTGCTGGTGGCAGTGACCAGCTGCATGAACTCGTCGATCTACATCGCTTCGCGGATGATGTATTCGCTGGCCAAACGCGGCGACGCCCCGGCGTTCCTCAACAAGACCTCCAAGGTCGGCGTGCCACGCGCCGCCGTGTTCGGTAGCACCCTGATCGGCGCCGCCATCGCCATTCTCAACTACTTCGCACCCAAGGGCGTGTTCGAGTTCCTGCTGGCCAGCTCCGGTGCCATCGCGCTGCTGGTGTACATGGTCATCGCCATCTCGCAGCTGCGCATGCGCCGCCGCCTGGAGCGCGAGAACACCGAGCTGAAGTTCCGCATGTGGCTGTTCCCGTACCTGACCTGGGCGGTGATCATCTTCATCGCCGGTGCACTGGCGGTGATGATGTACACGCCTGAGCACCGGGCGGAAGTGAGTTCGACCTTGGGCCTGGCGATCGTGATTTCCTTCCTGGGGATCGTGACCTCGCGGGGCCATGCGCAAACGGTGGGGGCGCGGTCGATAGGGTGATTGAGTTCACCTTGCAACAAGGGCGAGGGCACCCGTGGATGGGTGCCCTTGTTTTTTTGTTTTTCCACGTGATGGTTTCAGCGCCTGGTAGATCGAGCGCCGCCCCCGCGGCGCATCGCGTTGCAACGTGCCGAACCTGTAACGCCATGGTTGTCAGCCGCCCTGTAGGACTCAAGTCATGTGTCAGGGCTGACAACCATGGCCTCACAGGCATGGCCACGTTGCAACAGATGTAGGAGCGGATTTATCCGCGATGCGCCGCGCGGGCGGCGCTCGATCTACCAGGCGCTGAAAACATCACGGCGAACACCAGGCAGCAGATAAAAGTCTCACCAGTCGTGAGACAAATTGTTCGGCCACTAATCGCCCACCATCTCGATGTACCTGTTCACCGCCGGCGCTTTCTCGAAGCGCCGGTAAACCAGGCTCAACCACGAGCTGGGCTGGCAATCGGCAATCCGCCGGTAGTTCACTTGCGGCAGGCTGATGCGCTGCACCACCGACTCCGGCACGACTGCGATCCCTTGCCCCAGCGACACCAAGGTAATCACCGCCACCAGGCTGCCCGGTTGTGGCCCGAGCTGCGGGACGAAACCACCCTGCGCCGCCGCCTCCAGCGTGCCGGAAATCTGCTCCGGCAGGATGAAGGTCTCGTTGGCCAGGCGCGCGGCCGGAATCTGCGCCAGTTCGTTGATCCGTGAGCTGGCGGGCAGGGCGAGCACGAAGCCTTCCTGATGCAGGGCGATGGCTTCGAGTTCTTCTGGCAACTCCATCGGCGAGCGCACATAGGCCAGGTCGAGCAGGCCATCACGCACCATGCCCGGCAACTCGACCATGGGCAGTTCACGGATGTTCAGGCGCACACCGGGGTGTGCATCGCTGAAGCTGATCACCTGCCGCTGCAGCATGCCCGAGTATGCCGCCGACGCCACGTAGCCCAGCTCGATGCGCCCGCTTTCCCCGCGCCCGGCACGCTGCGCGCCCAACTGCGCGGCATCGAACTGGCGCACTGCCTGCTCGGCTTCGATCAGCAACGCCTGCCCGGCGGCGGTGAGGTTCACTTCGCGCTGGTTGCGCTCGAACAGCCGCACGCCCAGCTCGCGCTCCATGTCCTGGATCTGCCGGCTGAGCGTGGGCGGGGCGATGCCCAGCTGCTCGGCGGCACGGGTGAAGTGACCGTGGCGGGCGACGCAGAGGAAGTAGCGGAAGTGACGGATTTCCATGCGGTGTTACCTGCAAGCTAATGACGCGGTCCCTTGAGGCTAACAAGCTTCGGGGCTGCTGGCATTAAGGTGAGTCCAACATGCAGGAGGCCGCTGCGCGACCTATCGCCGGCAAGCCAGCGCCCACAAGCTATGCGTTCCCTTGCAGGAGCTGCGTTGCCGGGGGCGCCGGACCGGTCGGAAAGGGCTGCAACGCAGCCCCGGCGATCCCACAGACCAGCCAACCAGCTCACTCACCGGAGCCATCCATGCCCTCAGCACGCTTCACCCTGCTCACCGCCTCCCTGGTCTGCGCCCTGATCATCCTCGACACCAACATCGTCGCCGTCAGCCTGCCCAGCATCGCCCGCGACCTGTCCGGCTCGTTCGCCGATATCGAATGGGTGGTCAGCGCCTACCTGCTGGCCTTTGCCGCCTGCCTGCTGCCCGCCGGCAGCCTGGCCGACCGCTTCGGCCGTCAGCGTATGCTGCTGATCGGCCTGGCCGTGTTCGCCATTGCCTCACTGGCCTGCGGCGCTGCCCCCACCTTGCTGTTCCTCGACCTGGCCCGCGCGGCCAAAGGCGTGGGCGCGGCAATGCTGCTGACCTCAGCCCTGGCCGCCATCGGCCACCGCTTCCACGAACCCCAGGAACGCATGCGCGCCTGGGCATTCTGGGGCGCGTGCATGGGCGCGACCATCACCTTCGCGCCACTGCTCGGCGGCGTGATCGCCAGCACCCTCGGCTGGCGCTGGATTTTCTACATCAACCTGCCGCTGGTGGCGGTGCTGGCGCTGATGGTGCTGCGCAGTATCGAAGAGTCCCGCGACAGCGATGCCGCCCGGCTCGACCCGATGGGCAGCTTGACCTTCGCTGGCAGCCTGGGCTGTTTGATCTGGGCGATGATCGAGGCCAACCAGGTTGGCTGGACCAGCGTGGATACGCTTGGGCGGCTGCTGATCAGCGTGTTCCTGTTCGGCCTGTTCATCATGGTCGAACGCAGCCAGGAACGGCCGATGATCGACCTGCAGCTCATGCGCAGCGGGCGCTTCATTGGGGCCTTGCTGGGGATGTTCGCGTACGCCGCTTGTGCGCAAGTGATGATGACGTTGTTGCCGTTGTATCTGCAGAACGGGCTGCAACTGTCGGCGCTGGCGGCCGGGGCGGGGATGTTGCCGTTTGCCGTGGCGATGTTACTGACGCCGCGGTGGGGGATGCGGTTGGCTGTGCGTTTGAGCCCGGCGCAGGTGTTTGCCCTGGGGCTGGTGCTGGTGGGGGTGGGGAATCTGCTGTGCGCCTGGGCTGTCGGGATTGGCGGGTATGTGGCGTTTGCCCTGGCCAGCCTGGTGTTGGGCGCGGGGGCGGGGCTGCTGAATGGGGATACGCAGAAGAACATCATGGCTTGTGTGCCGCGGGAGCGTACCGGGATGGCTTCTGGGTTGAGTACGACTACGCGGTTTGGGGGGATTGTGTTGGCGATTGGTGTGCTCGGGGGCGTGCTGGCTGCACGCAGTGGGGAGCTGTTGCGTGAGGCCATGGTGGGCTTGGCACCTGAGCAGGTCGGCAAGGTGGGGGGGATGGCCACGCGTGTCGCTGCGGGTGACTTGCAGGCTGCTTTGGCGTTGCTGCCACCGGGCTTACGTGAAGCAGCGGCGCCGTTGGCGCGTGACGCGTTCATGGGCGGGTTCGAGGCTTTGTTGCAGGTTGCCGGGGTGTGCGCGTTGCTGTTGGCGGTGGTGGTCGGCGTATTGCTGAGTCGCCCTCTTGCGCAACAGGAGGGCGGTGTAACGCGAAACACAATGGCTGAAAACTTTACACGTACTCGGGGTTAACAGTGCATCTCGAAGCGTGTGGTGTGTCCGATGATCCGAAATCCGCTGTGTTTGTTTACCTGTGTTAATGCACAGCTTGGACGGGATGGTGGCTTTTTGCTTAGGGTATTGGCAGACAGTCGATCAACCAGGAGTGATCAGCCATGAAGAATATCTTTGCCGTTGTCGGTTTTATCGTGGTCGCCACCAAAGGCTATGAGCTGTACCGCGAGTACAGCGAGATGAAGCGCGAGAAAGAGGCGCGGGAGGCAGCAACAAGCGAGGTGTGATGTGCGCTGAATCATGGCAAAAAGCTATCTTCCGGGATAGGCTGGGAGCGGCTTAGCGCCCGCCGATCACACAAGGAAACGGATCTTGGCAACACAAACCATCGAGCAGTTCTTCACCGGGAAGACCCTGGAGATTCCCGCCTACCAGCGCGACTACGCCTGGACGACCAGCAACATCGATGACCTGTTCGAGGATATCGAAGAGGCCATGGAACTGGATGGAGGCCATTACCTGGGTACTTTCATCCTCTCCCAGACGGGCAAGGCGGCACCGGTCAAGGTTGTGGATGGCCAACAACGCCTGACGACGCTGACGCTGCTGCTCGAGGCGCTGGTAGATGCGGTGGAGGAGCCGGCGATCAAGGAGCATTACCGGGGCACTTACATCAAGCATCCGGTGCACGGCCCGAAATTCACGGTACTTGGCGTCAACCAAGCGTTCTTCTCAGCGCTGCTTAACGATCAGCACCCACAACCGGAGTCAGATGGGCAGCAGCGTCTGTTGTTAGCCCATCAGTGGATTCGTCAGCGGGTGGCAGATATCAGGACCCGCCAGGGACAGGAAGCCATCAAAGATTGGCTGCTGGCGATCAGCCGCCTTGAGGTGCTGGATTTCACCGAGGTCAACGAAGGAAAGGCCATCCGCATGTTCCAGTCGGTGAATGATCGTGGCGTGCCGCTGGCCAAGATGGATATCGCCAAAAGCCTGTTGATCTACTACTCCAACCGCTTTCTGGACGGCCAGTTGGATGCCTTGGTTTCCGAACGTTTCGGCGAGGCGTTCCGCTGCTTCAGCCGCTTGAAGAAGCTGGCTGGAGAAACGGGTTACCAGATTCGTGTGATAAATCGCGACCCTTTTCGTGAAGACGATGTGCTGCGCTATCACTACTTCGCCTTTGACGGCGAAAAGCATGACGTGCAAGCGGGTGCGGATCATGGCGCTACTTCGGAGACGGTGCTGGAGTCGTTCCTCAAGCCTGCACTAAAAGGCATGCGCAACGACCCTGAGCGTCTGGCCGCTTTCATCGAAGATTACGTATGCGACCTGGAACGGTTCTTCAAAGGCCTGCTGGCACTGGCTGAAGCTACCCGCAGTAATCGTGAACTGTACTTGCTGCTGGTGGTGCAGGACCTGGCTGCGACTCTCTACCCGCTGCTGGTGCGCTTGCACAATGAGCAGATGCTTGATGTTCGCGTGCCGGAGCATCTGGATTACACCTTGCTGCAACTGGTCGAACTGGCGGACTTGCGCGTATTCAAGTTGCAGGGCACCAACCCGCAGGCGGACATGGCCGCACTGATGCGCGATTTCGGTCGTTTGAGCCCGCTGCAGATTGCCGAGCGCCTGGTGTATTTCTGCCAGCGCTTCATGCCCAGTGCCCGCTTCGAGGCCAAATTGGCCAATGACGACATGTTCAGAAACCCAGGCCTTCCGCGCATTCTTCTCGAGGCCGAAGGTACGGCGAGACGTGGTATGGGCCAGCCTGATCTGGATATCGCCGACCTGGTGCTGATCAACACTGAGGGTCTGACGATCGAGCACATCCTGCCTCAAGAAACCACGTTCGGTGTGCGCATGTATGGCTTCCACAGTACGGAGTCGTACTACGAGCATCTCCACCTGATCGGTAACCTGGCGCCGTTGGAAAAACGTATCAACAGTGCATGCAGCAATTGTTCTGCTGAGAAGAAGATGAGCGAACCCAAGCTCTACAGGAATTCGCAGTTCAACGTGATCAAGGCATTAGCCGCCGGTGGTGCCAACGCTAGCCCCGCTTACTCGAAGAACGCCGTAGTGGAGCGGAGCCAGGCGCTGGCCAGTTTTGCGGTGAAACGCTGGCCGCTGACGTCGGCTGACCTGGTCGAGGTGTAAACCGCTACGACTGACGAGCACGAACCGCCGCTCCGATTCCGGGCCTTGGCCAATTTGGCACAGGGGTGGGCGGCGGTCAGGCTGCTCAACGGATCACTTGCGTGCCTTGGAATGGATGGCAGGTGAACTATGCAGGGGAAAGACAATGCCGATTCGTCCGATGCCTTACAGGTTTGAATGTTCGAAATGTAGCTGGAGCAAGACTGTCGCCCCCGCCAGCGACGCCTTGTTACCAGGGCAGTGGTACGAGTGCTGTCCACGCTGTGGCGGCCCTCTATGCAGAAAAGTGCTGAGCGGGCCGATACAGCAAATACTCGCCAAATGGTGGGTGTCGATGCGACCCAAGTGAACTTGACAGTCGTAATGGCAAAATGCAACTTTCCGGGCGAATTGGATCCGGCCGAGGACGATTAGGGAACGATATGAGTAAGGCTCAAGATTTCTCCAAGCTTTACGCTCGGGTAGCGAGCGACATTGCCACTGCCCTGGACGATGTCTCCAGACTGGATGTCAGCAATGACAAGGGAAATGCGCACCTTGCAAGCGTCAAGGAAAAGCTCGGTGAAATGAAGTCGCGCTTCGACGGCGAAATTGCCTACCTGGAAAAGCACGCCGAATGGGAGAACTTCACCATTGCGTTCTTCGGTGAAACCAACGCCGGCAAGAGCACCATCATCGAGAGCCTGCGCATCCTTTTCGAAGAGAAGAAGCGCCAGGCCCTGATTGAGCGCAACCAGGCGACTGCCAGCGATATCCAGGCGGTGTTCTCGAGCAAAAGCGACGAACTTATCGAAGCGCTCAGCACCCGCTATGTCAGCTTCTGTGAAGACATTGCCACGCTCGGCGACGACATCGGCGCGTTGGTCAACCAGACCCAACGTGATCTGCAAAGCACGCGTCAGCAGCTTGAACACACCCAGCAGGATTACGCTTACTGCAAAGAGCGCCTGAGTGTTGCGACAACCGATCTGGACAGCACTCGGCAGACGCTGCAGGGCACCGAAACGCGTCTGGCGGATAGCCAGAGAGCGCTGGACAGAAACCAGGGCGAACTGCAGCAAGTTGGCCAGCAGTTGCAAGGTGTGCGCGCAGACTTCCAGCGCAGTCAGCAGCAACTTACAGAGCAAGGGGCTCAGTTGCAGGCCGCTCAATCGCAATTGAGCGAATGCCTGCGCCAGAGCGAAGCTGCCCGCACTTCGCTGGAACAACAGGCAAAATTGAAGCTGGTGATCGGACTGGTAGGTGGTGTGGTGATCGGTGTCATCGCCGGTGCCTTGGGCTACGCGCAGTTGCTGTAAGCCTGGACATAGATGGCTCTGTAGTTACCTCCCTCCCGTAGAATCCGGACCCAACTCATGCGCGAACAACATTCCTTGAGCGAGTTGGTCAGCGACAGGCTGCCAACCCTGCTGAAACAACAGCAACAACTCGAGCGCCTGCAGCGCACTGCGGGCCAGGTCGATGGCGAAATCGTCGGCACTGGCCAGGCAGACTTCACCCAAGACAACGTGATCTATCAGTTCAGCCACCAGGGCAAGAGCTTTCAACTGATCGACGTGCCGGGCATCGAGGGTAACGAGTCGAAGTATGAAGCGATGGTTCAAGCGGCCATCGCCAAGGCCCATTTGGTGTTCTATGTGAACGGCACCAACAAGAAGCCAGAGAACAAAACCGCCGAGAAGATCAAGCATTACCTCAACCGTGATGCCAAGGTTTACGCCATCTGCAACCTGCGCGGCAAGGCCGACTCCTACGAGTACGACCAAGACCGTGAAGCGCTGGAGCGTACCCACAAAGACGCCGTCGAGACCCGTGAGCAAACGCGCGAAGTGCTTGAAGGCATTCTTGGCGCGGAACTCGTCAGTGGTTGCCAGAGCCTGCAAGGTCTGCTCGGTTTTGCCGGTGTGGCATTTGATGAGCGTGGCCTGAGCAGCATTCATCCGAGCCGCACCGATCTGATCAAATCGCAGCGCGCCTACAAGCAGGACTTTGCCAGCCAGCAGGCGATGCGCAACTTCAGCCAGCTTGATCAGTTGCACAAAGTCATTGGTGATGGTTGCGCCAACTTTGAAGTCGACATTGTTGAAAGTAACAAGCGCAAGGTGCTGCGTTTGCTGCAGGACACCGTGAATGACCTTCAGAAGCAGCGGGATGAGCACCAGGCGTTCTCCGACAAGATGGGTGCGGAGATCGAGGAATGCCAGAGCGTAATTCGCAAGAGTTTCGAAGACCTGAAGAGCAATTTCAGCAAAGAGCGCAGCAATGCGCTGAATAGATTTTTCACTGAGTTGAGTTCGGCAGCGGTTGAGGCTGTGCAAGAGCATTTCAGTGACAAGGATGATGTGGAGCGAGCGATCAACCAACTCGTCGAAAAAGGGCAAGAGCAGCTCGCGGAAGAACTTGAAACGGCTCAGGAGGCGTTGGTGGAGGGCATCTCGCAAGCGATAGCGAGGGCGCTAAAACGCTTGCAGGAGAACGCAGAGCGCGTGAACTTCCAGCAACGCTTGAGTCAGGCAGCCAGTAATTCGTTGTCGCTTTCCAGCGCGATGGATGCCATCAGCTTCAATTTTTCAGACGTCGGTGGGCTGCTGCTGAGTATCGGTGGATATGCATCGAGCGGCTTTGTGATCGGCTCGATCATACCGGGCGTGGGCAATATTGTCGGCGCAGTCATCGGCGGCTTTGTGGGGCTCTTGGCCGCGGGTCTGCTTTATGTCTTTGGCGGGCGCAACAAGAAAATCCAAGACGCACAAGAAAAAGTCCGCGCCGCGATCAAGAAGCAGCACTCAGACAGCAAGGAAGCGTTCGATCAGGATACTCGAACCATGGTGGCCAATATCAAGGACCAGATCGAGAAAACCACGCTCGCCCAGTTGAAGGACGAGCGCCGAAAAATGGCCGACATCACCGCCTTGTTCGACCAAAAAATTGCCTCTATCCAGGCACTGAAAAACCAAGTGGAAGCCAAACCTCATGGAACAATTTAAGCAGTTCAATGCCAGCAAGACCGAGGTCATCAAGTCGCTCGACAACCTCCGGAAACTGGTGGGTGCGCTTGAAGCGCTGGGGCTGGATGTTTCCCAGGACATCGACAAGATCAGGAAAGCCATTGGCGATGTCCAGTCGGATGCATTGCGCATCGCCCTGCTGGGCGCGTTCTCCGACGGCAAGACCAGCGTAGTGGCCGGCTGGCTGGGCCAAGTCATGAAAGACATGAAGATCGACACCAACGAGTCCTCGGATGCGCTGGCGATCTACCGCCCGGACAACCTCCAGGACCGTTGCGAAATCGTCGATACCCCCGGCTTGTTCGGTGACAAGGAAAAGGCCGCAGAGAGCGGCGCACTGGTGCAATACGGCGATATCACCAAGAACTACATTTCCGAAGCGCACCTGATCTTCTACGTGGTCGACGCCACCAACCCGCTCAAGGAAAGCCACCAGGACATCGTGCGTTGGGTATTGCGCGACCTGAACAAACTGAGCTCGACCATCTTCGTCATCAACAAGATGGATGAAGTGGCCGACCTGCGCGATGCCGAAGAGTTCGAGCAGCAGAGCACCATCAAGAAGAACAACTTGCTGGATAAACTGCAGCGCTTCGTAGACCTCACGGCTGCCGAGCGTGAAGCGATCAACGTGGTCTGTGTTGCTTCCAATCCGAACAGTCGTGGCCTGGAGTTCTGGCTTGCGCAAAAAGACCTCTATGACCAACGTTCGCGAATCAGCGAACTCAAACAGGTCACTCAGCAGGTGCTTGACGGCAGTGGCCGTGAAACCCTGATCAGAAAAACCGGCATCGATGTCGTGCGCGATGTACTGGGTAAGAAAATCACTTCAGCGAAAGATGAGTTGATCAAGTTCGAGCTGCTGGCCAGTAACCAGCGTCAGGACGCGAAACGTATTCAGGAGGACATCGACGAGGGCAGGAGGAAAGTCCTGGCCACTGTGGACAACCTCTACAAGGAGTTGAACAACCTTGAAGCTGATCTGCTTAACAGCATTCGCACCTTGCCCCGAGATCAGGTGCGCGCTTTCCTTGAGGCGGAAATTGGCTTCTCCAAAGATGACATCGGCGAAAAGCTGCGTTTTCGCATCGATCACCTGTTCCGCACGGCATTCAACCAATCTTCAAGCATCATGAGTGGCATCAGCGCGAAGATTGAGCATCAGCTGGACAGCTCTTCGAATTTCGCCGACAGCATCACCGCCTCGGCGCTGACTGCCTCGAGCCGCGCACTGACTGCCGTTTCGAAGATCCCGGTCGAAAGCATCAAGAGCGGTGTGTTCCTGGCCCGTGAGACCCTGAAAAACCTCACCGGTTATGTCTACAAGTTCAAGCCCTGGGAGGCGACCAAACTGGCCGCCAACATCAGCCGCTGGGCCGGGCCGATTGGTGCAGGTATCCAGGTGCTGACCGATGTCATCAGTGTCGTCCAGCAACAGCGGGCCGAGACTGAGCTTAAGCAGCTGCAGAATGACTTGGGCGAAATGGTCAAAGCCCATTTTGTCGAACCCATGAAGTTGCTTCAGGATCATGACAAAGTCATTGAAGTCTTTGCCCCGCAGATCATGGCGTTCGAGAAGATCCTGGCCGAGCAGCAAGCCGGTCTCGAGAGCCTGAGCAAGCGCCAGGCACAGTTGGCAGAACTTGAGGCACATTTAAGCCAGGCGTTCGGCTCGCAGTCTGTGATCGAAGGCGAGTATCGAGTGGTCTGATCCGCCAGACCCCTGGCCAGCCACAGGGCTGGCCAGGCTTCTTCAACGGGTCAGAGCAACCCTTCGTTATCGAGCTTGAAGCGGGCGTAGAAGAGAATCGCAACGGCGGGAATCAAAGCTGAGTAACCCGGCTTTACCGCGCTCTTCAAGTTGGTCACCGCAGCCTTGATGCGCTGGGTCGGAATCAGATCAGCCAACGTCGACATTGCCGATGCGGAAATCAGCGTCAGTTCTTTGCTGGCTTTTGCAGGGGCAGTCTTGCGGTATTCGGGCTTGGGCGCTTCAGGCGTCGAGAAGTAGGAAGTCATGGTCAGGCTTGCCGCCAACGCATCGACCTGCTCGAAATAACCCTTCTCGGACATGGCATCCATCTGCGCCACGATATCCTTCCTTGCCGCCAGCACATGACCCTCGCCGAATGAAGAGCGGAAGCACTTGCTGATGAGCAGCGCCTCCATTTCGATCACCTGCGCACAGTCGTGCAGCTCTGCCACCAAGTCGTAATGCTCGGCCAGCATGAGCAGAATCTGCACGTACTTGAGGCCACGCCCTCGCGCCAGATTGACCAGGCAATGGCCGCCCAGCAGTTGGAATTCCTTGGCCAGCGGATAAACCGAGTTGTCGATCTCAAGGCTCGCCCAACTGCTGCTGCGTACGTGCTTGACGACCTGATCGCGGATCCGGCCACTGGTCAGTTCGAGCAGGTCGTAAAGCAAGTGGTCGGTGACGACAGGGTCGGGCTTCTCGATCGTTGGCTGGGGCTGGTTCAGAGCGGGTATCCCGCCTCTGTAGCCCTGGAAACCTGATGCGCGCAGAACCTTTTCCAGGCCGGGCCAATAGTCGGTATGACCGAAGCCAGGCATCGGCACATCCACGCAGTGTTCGACTTTTTGCCGGCCCGCGCTGCTTTCCCCCAAGTTCAACAGCAATACGTAGTCATCGCTTGAGCGAGCATTGTAGAGCTTGCCCTTGATACGTTTGCCGATGGCGAACGCTTGATCCCCCGACAGTTCGGTGGCGGCCGCCATTAACAGCACGTCGCCAATCTCCAGGTTGCCGTCGGTAGGCTTTTTTATCAAATCGAGCAGGGCACTGACTACCACTCGACCGCCTAGAGAGTGGCCAATCAGGTTCACCCGCGAGATATAAGGGTGGTGTTGGAAGAGATAGCGCTCAAGTTGCTGAAGCAGTGTCTTGCCCATCTCCGTGGCACGGTTGCGGCTGGTGTTGAAGTGCACCGCCCGATCGGCCACCGCGGCGACAGTGCCGGCGACTACGTTGAACCGGGCAAGCGCCGACACACCGCCACTGGTCATTGTGTCGAACTGACTCCAGTGCCCCGACGGCCAGAAGGCGAAGATGTTGATGCAGTTGTGCAGGGAGGACGGAATGCACTTGCGCAACGCACAACGGTCTTCCATGTCGTGGCCGGCGGAGTAACCGTGAATGAAGACGTTGGCAACTTCACCGGCGCGCTGGGGGAGGGTATGGAACTTGAATTGAGGGTTCACGACTTAGATTCAAGGCTAGGGTGGAAGCCGGATGATGGCAGTTGGCCTTTTTCTTGTAAACCTGGTGATAGCTACTAATTTTTCAAATCGTCGTGAGCTGTTTGCAGAAAAACTGATCGGCTTTTGTTGAAGTTCGCGGTAAGTAGTTAAGGCGCTCGAAAATAGCCGAAGCAAGAATATTTTCGGCGCCGCATGCCTAGTTCGAAGCCGTTGCTCCATTCTGGGGAGCAGCTTCGAACTTCTTGTCCATCACAACGCGTGGAGCAGCAGTTCTTGCAGGCGCTACTTCAGAGTCTTCCTTCCGCGCTTGGGTTTAGGCGCGGCGACGTGTTGGGCCCTGATTCGTTCCAGTATCAAACTGGCCGGTTCTTCGTTTGGGTCCTGCGGTACCAGTTCGCCTCGGAAGGCTTTTGCGAGAATGCTCTGGGTTAGCCGGTCGATACGTGTTTTGGCCTCGTTGACCTTCTTTTCTAATTGGTCAACAAGGGAGAACAATTTTTCGATACGGCAGACTATTTCGGATTGTTCGGAAAGCGGCGGTAGAGGGAACGGTAGAGACTGAACCGCTTTCTTGTTCAAGGCTTGCTGGTTGTTACCCGAGCCGAGGCGTCGTGTCTCTTCATACCGCTCACATAGGTAGTAATACAGGTACTCAGATTTGCAGTAGTCCGGATGTACTCGAAGCGCTGCTGTGTTTTGGTTGTGGCAGGCCTCTATGCTTAGAATGGCAGGTTGCCCACGGGTTTTTCCCTGACCAATCATCGCTAGCATTACTGTACCGGACGGGTGAACAACCGTGGATGCTGAATGATAGCCCGCCTCGGTGATCGACTCTCTCGTATTGTTTATCCGGCAGAAAGCTACTTCTGAGCTGCTCACCCACGGAATAGGCCCTCCCCAGAATTCGGTATTTTCACGACTCGGAGTGGCACCGACGTAAACATCGAAAACTTCGCCCACCTTAGTCTCTACCCATGATGGAGGTAAAGTGTATCCAAGCCCTCCAGGAAGCAAGTCCATTTCCTTGTACTTCTTGCCTTGCAGCCGATAGGTGTCAGCCCAAGCCTTGTTTAGGTCTTTGGTCGATATAGGGGGATGACTCGGATTTTGTGACCGCCACTCTTCAGTCAGTCTTCCAGATACTGCGGTAGTTAGGACGGATTGGCGGAAGCGGTTGAGCAGCGCGGGAATTCCGTCCATGCGGGCTTTCAGGTTATCGACCTGAGTCAGTAGTTCCTCGAGCTTGGCGGCGATGCGCGTTTGCTCAGTAAGCGGGGGGAAGGCAATTTCGGTTTTCTCAAATGTTCCCTTTGTTACGTGCCGTAAGCCCACCCCGCCTTGAGCTGAGCCAATCAGTTCATCAAGCTTTTGATTGATCGCGTAGCGAAGGAAATCACGATCTATGTCAGAATCTGGAAATTCAATTTTAAAAATATGCTGATTTAGTGCCGCATCACCACGGTTCCAAATGTGTGCACCGAAGGACGTGCCCGGCGTTCCTGACCAGGCGAAGAGAAGATCGCCGTCCCTGACATGATGTTTACTCTCAAGTTGCCCGGAGAAAAAATTGAACTTAGCCTCTGGATTGTTGAGGTTCTGGATTCTAATAATCGGCAGGCCGGAGTTTGACCACTCTTGAGGTTTGAATGCGCGACCATTTATTAGATTGCACAGGGCGCCAATTGGTGCATATTCCCACCCTTCTGGCAGATCACTCATCTCCATTCTCCTGAGTCACCGCCAACCCCATCACCTCAGCCATCAACTGTCTTTGCGCCAACACTTCATCCCCCGCTCCCAGCGCTTTCATTAGCTCTTCCAGCTCATGAAGCGCTTCGGTCAGTTCGGCCATCGCTTCGCCGGCTAGTACCTCCGGAGCGGGCAGGTCGGAGGCATCCAAGCTGCTTTCGTCTTTGAGCCAACTGATATCCAGCGAATCACCACGTTCGTTTCTGATGTAATCGCGGGTAAAGCAACGGAAGCGGCTGGCCTCACCGATGCCTTCGACGTTCTCAGCACGCGGGCTCGCGCCGTTCGAGTCTTCGCCATAGGCATTTTCGAAATCCTTGAGGTAGCCGGGGCCAAAGGGGGTTCTTTTGCCGAAGCTGGGCATGTTGCTGCGCAGGTCGTAGAACCATACCCGCTTGGTGCACCCTTCGTCTTGGCGCGGGTTGTCCTGGCTGCCTTTCTGGAAGAACAGTACGTTGGTCTTCACGCCTTGCGCGTAAAAGATGCCGGTCGGCAGACGCAGGATGGTGTGCAGGTTGCATTTGTTCATCAGGTCGCGACGTACATCGGTCCCGACGCCGGCCTCGAACAACACATTGTCCGGCAGCACCACGGCGGCACGGCCGCCGGGCTTGAGGCCACGGTAGATGTGCTGCAGGAACGCCAGCTGCTTGTTGCTCGTGCGGTAGGTAAGGTCGTCGCGGGTCGGGCCTCCGCCGCCTTTGGCAGTACCGAACGGCGGGTTGGAGAGTATGACGTCGACCTTGGGCAGGTTAGCGCCGGTCTGGCCCAGGGCGTTGCCAAGGTGCACCACACCTTCTTCATCACCTTCCATGCCATGCAGCAAGGTGTTCATCAACGCCAGACGGCGAGTACCTGGCACCAACTCCACCCCGACAAAGGCGCGATTGCGCTGGAAGCTGCGGGCTCTTTCGTCGAGGTTGTAGTGGTCGTCGGTCTGGCTTTTGATGTAAGCGTCAGCGGCAATCAAGAAGCCTGCGGTGCCAGCGGCCGGATCCTGGATGGTCTCGCCGGGCTGCGGCTTGATACAGCGAATGATGCTGTCGATCAACGGGCGCGGTGTGAAGTACTGGCCAGCACCAGACTTGGTCTCGCTTGCGTTCTTCTCCAGCAGGCCTTCATAGAGATCGCCGAGGCCATCTTCGCGGGCGCTGAACCAGTCGATGCCATCCAGACTCTTGATCAGTTGCTCCAGATGACGCGGTTCCTTGAGCCGGGTCTGGGCGTCGGCATAGATGGCGGCAATCAGCGGGTCGCTGTTCTTGCCCAGGTCCAGCAACATTTGCCGGTAGTAGTCGAGCAGGTTGAGCCCGGATTTACCCGCCAGGTCTGGCCAGCGTGCGCCCACTGGCAGCTTGTGGTTGAAGGCGTCGTTGTTCTGGACCTGTTCGTATTCCATCTTGATGAACAGCAGCAGTACCAGTTCGGTGACGTAATCGCTGTAGTTGATCCCGTCGTCGCGCAGTACGTCGCACAGGTTCCAGAGCTTCTGGACGATGTCGGAGTTGGTCATGGTAACTCTCAAAAAAGATAGGAATGCGAGCCCGCGTTGCTTGAGCAGCGCGAATTGCAAAGGAATGTCGAGGCCGGGTTTGCTGGAAAGCTGCCGGGCAAAGAAAACCCGCTCAATGTGTGCGTAGCTGGCGGAGTAACCATAGGCATGGCGGGTGTATTGCGGGGGAGGTTATGCACGGCAGGTCTGTTTTGCAAGCTGATTCGGGCACTGGCCCAGTGAGCGGATAACACGAATTTCCGCTCGACCGGGGCGCAGTATGGACACCTTCTGACAGGTCTTCGAGTCAACCAAACGCTCAAGCCGCCGACCACAAATTATCGTTCAACGCTTCCAGCACCTGATCAAGCTTACCGCCAAGATTGCGGTCCAGGCCTCTGATGCCGCCATCGACCCGGAATGCGTCATTGACTTGCTGCGTATCGATCACCACCTCATGCACCAACTGCCTGGCAAGGCGATCCAGCCAGCGGCGCTGCACTGGGGTCCAGGCCTGCATGGCATAAATGCGTTTCATGGCCTCTGCCACACGTTGATCGAACGGCAACAGTGCCTCGCCAATAGCAGCCTGGCGAATATACCCAAGGATGCTTGCCGCGATTTCCTGGTTGGTCTGATTACGCCAGGCGCTTTTCAGGCTGGCTTCGTTGAAACCGTTCTGATCGAGCAGCAACCGCACTTCGCGCAAGTGCTCGCGAGTCAGATCCTTGGGGCGGTTTACCACAACGCTTAGCGCGGCCGACTGGTTCAGCTGCTTGTGGATGAACTCGTGGAAGCTTTCCAGGAAGTCAGCCGGCTTGCCATAGTTGCCGTAGTTCTGCTCACGCACCACCAGCTCGTCTTCGTGCGCAGAGATGATCGGATACCGCTCCGACCCGAGCAGGGCACTGACAGCCGCCAGCTGATTGATCAGTTGGCCGTGTTGGCGAACGAAGTTGGCAGCTTGCTGCGGCCCAAGCTCGTGCAAATGGGTATGCAGTTTGCCGGGTTCGACGCCCCAGGACTGCTGCAATTCATCGAGCTTCTGTTTGATGGCCGGATTGTTTTCGGCCTTGTGCTCGGCTTTGCGCAGGATACGCATGACCCGTTGATTCAATTGGTCGAGCACGTCATGGGCGTGGCTGCTGTCTTCCTGGCTGCCAGGGGCGTCGTGGCTGGCGTCGTCAGTCAGCTCACCCACCAATTGCTCCAGGGAGATATTCGGGTTCTTGACCAATGGCTTCATGGTGTCGACCTCTTCCAGGCTGGCATAGAGGTCGACGGGGTCATAGATGCGGAATACCGTTTTACCTATCTCGTCGCAGCGTCGGGTAGCCCGGCCTTTCATCTGCTCATAGAGGATGCGCGAGCGTACGCGGCGCATGAACACCAGGTTGCAGATGGTCGGCACGTCGATGCCGGTGGTCAGCAGGTCTACGGTAATGGCGATGCTCGGGTGCGGTTCGTTCTTGTAGCAGCGAATCAGTTGCTCGACCCGGTCGCTCTGGCCAGTAATGATGCGCACGGTTGCTTCGTTGTATTGCTCCCCATAGGCGGCCTTGAAGGCGTCATCCAGCAGGTTTTTCACGCGCTCCGCGTGGGCCTGGTTGACGCAGAAGATCATGGTCTTCTCTTCGCCGAAGGGGTCCAGTTCCTTGGCCAGTTCATCGCAGATGACCTTGTCAAAGGCAGGCGTGATGACGCGGCGGTTGAACGACTCGATATTGAAATTGAGCTCGTCTTCCAGTTCCGTCGTATCGACTTCACCGGTCTGGGCGTTGATGACACTGACCGACTCGCCCTTCTCATAGTGGATGCCACGCTGGGTAAGCTGGGTTTCGTAGCGGATTGGTGGCTCATGATCGATCAGCCAGTCATCGGCCACGGCCTCCCGGTAGCTGTAGGTGAACACCGGCTTGCCGAAAATTTCACTGGTCTGTTTTGCGGGCGTAGCCGTGAGGCCGATACGGCAGGCGTCGAAGTAATCCAGCACGCGACGGTACTGCGAGAGGTACTGGCTGGCATCGCGCACGACCAGTTCCCCTTCGGTCATCTCCTGGTCGAGGGTGTAGCCCCGGTGGGCCTCGTCGACGATGATGCAGTCGAACTCGCCCACAGGTGGCGGGTTGTCCGAGCGGAAAATGCGGCTGACCATGGCTTGCACCGTGGCCACCTGAACTCGGGTTTGCGCTTCGGCAGCCATGTCGCCCAGTGCCTTGATGTCGTAGATCTGGGCCAGGGTGTGGTTCTGCTCAAGCGTGGTGTCGTTGAACGAATCAATGGCCTGCTCGCCAAGGGCGCTGCGGTCTACCAGGAACAGAATGCGCTTGAAACGTTCTGCCTTGAGGAAGCGGTACATCAGGCCAATGATGGTGCGGGTCTTGCCTGTGCCGGTTGCCATCGCCAGCAGGCAATTGCGCTGGTTGCCGGCCAGCGCCTGTTCGACGGCCTTGATGGCCTTCTCCTGATAGTCGCGCAACTTCAGATAGCCAAAGCCTTCCTTTGCCAGCCTTTCCTCGGCTTGTGCCTTGCTGCGTTTGAGCAGGTCGAGGAGGTCGCCAGGTGTGTGGAAGTCTTGCAACGGCCGACGGGTATTGGCAGGGCTGCGCAAATCGCGGAACCAGGTACCAGACTGTTCAGCAAGCTGCTTGATGTAGGGGCGACCATTGCAGGCAAAGGCAAAGGGCACCTGGAAGTGGCCATTGCTGCCATCAACCCAAGGCTGGGGTTGGCCGGCCAGCGGCCAGGGCTGTACATGTTCGGCAGAGAATCTGAATTCGCGAGCGTACCGCTCGGCTTGGGTGATCCGGTCGGCAACATCGATGCCTTGCCGTTTGGCTTCGACAATGGCGATGGGTACCAGGCCGGCGAACAGTACGTAGTCGGCGCAGGCTTTCGGGCTACTGGTGGGCCATTCGGCGATTGCCTTGTTCTTGCCTTTCTCCGGGCGTGCACCTTTGCTGTAGGTCAGTTCCAGAGAGTCGGCTTCCCAACCTGCGTCGTTCAGCTGCTGGTCGATGAGGATGCGGGTAAGGTCCTCCGACAGCTGGAACTTGTTGCTGGCCTTCCTGGTTTTTTCGGCAACGTCTTTGCTGGCCTGCGGCTGTGCGGCGATTTGCTGCTGCAGTGCCTTCAGGCTTTGCTCATGTTCTGCGCGCAACTTGGTCAAAGCCGCTTCGTGCTCTGCTGCCAACTGCTTGTGGTTTCTCGACTCGGCATCCATCTGCTCGGCGAGGACTGCATATTCCTCTGCTTCACGCTTGAGCAGGGTGGCAAGTTGCTGATTGCTTTCCAGCTGCTGGCTGGACTCGCTGAGCTGCGCCTTGAGCTGTTCGATCTGGCTTTGCAGGTCACGTAGCGAAGTGCTTGGGTCGCTAGGTGTAACGAAAGGCCCGGGCTTGAACGAAGCGGTATTCTTGCCAAATGACTGGTGGTACCAGATAGCCAAGGCACGCCCCACCTTCAGCCCATCCATGGCCTCGCGGTGCTGCGTGCGGAACTCGTGAGTGGCCTTGTTTCCTTCCACGCGCAAGGTGTGAAACAGGTTGCGAATGTTCTGATCCAGCTGGATCTCCCGGCTGAGCTTGTACAGCAGGTCAGATTGGGTGGTGTGGGCTTCGAACACGATGCCGGCACGGCTGGCCAAGTCTTGGGCCAAGGCTTCGCCGAGCTGGCGAAGTTTGATCAGCGTGGTGTTTGGATCGCTGGCGAATGCCTGCTCGGCGGTACGCGCAAGCTGAAGGAACACGGGGTCATGTTCCTGAAGAAAGGCGAAATTGCTGCTGGCTGCCATGGTCGTTCCTTCGGTTGCTTGGCCACTTTGTGCGCACATCTGTAGATGCGTAAGTGGCGGTAGCTTAACCAAGGTAAGGCGGTGTTGGCCATGGCATAGGGCCATCGTGCAGGCGGCCGTGCACTGTAGCGGGCATGGAGGCTGCCGATATAGGCGTTAGTGGCTATTTGCAGTCGGATTCGAAATACAAGGAAAAGCTCAATGACGCTGTACGAGTCGATCGTTCTGGAAGTGGAGCAGGGGGCTTTGCCTCGTCAACTTCGGGCCACGGACCTGCTGGGAGAGGACCGTCGAGTCATTCGCCAGACACTTGAAGGGAACGTTGAGTGTTATCGGGTTGGCTTTGGCTTCTTCAAGAAGAGCCATATCCGCACGCAGATGGCCAATGCGGCCCAAGGCACGGGCCATTGGGTCAAGGCAGGCCAGGCGCCGCAGTACAAGCGTATTGCCGAGGGGCTCTATGAAGTATTAGGCCTGACCGAGCAGGAGGAAACCGCCGTGGAGGCCGAAGCACCCCAGCCGGTGGCCGCACAGGCGAACCTGCAGGGCGCACCAAGCATCGAAGCGCATTTGATGAATCATCTGATTCAGACACCTTTCCAGATCTTCGACCGCAAGCGTCGAACGCTTTATCCCGAGCAACCGGTGACGGGCTTCAAGGCTCGCCTGGACACTTACTTCTGGCCATCCCCGGCAACTGGCTACATTGCCACTGAAAAGGTTCTGGACGATTTCATTGCGCGGGCGCGTTTGCTGGCTGAGGATCTGGACCGCAATGCCGACGCAGTGCTTCAGCTGTTCGCTGAAATCTGTGCGTGGGGCGGGGTGCGCGTGCCCACTGAAGATGCCCAGGTGGTGGTCGACAACCTGCGCCTCGCCCAGCGTCGCAGCCGCAGACAGGCAGCCGCAATGAATGGCGCCTGGACCAAGCTGTACGCAATGTTCTATCCCGATGATTTCCTCATCTATGACTCGCGGGTGGCAACGGCATTGCTTGAATTGGCCGAGCAGGCACTAACGGATAATGACGTCGCGCAGTTGCGCCAGCGCTACCCGGCACTGGGCCGCGTTGCTGGCCGCGGCGGCTCGCGCCCTCGGTCGACCAGTATGGTCTGGCGCAATGCCTACACTTGCTGGGCGGCTCAACTCGACGCCAATGCGCTGGGCCAGGCCATGTTGGTGGCTCTGAACCAGGCAGGCTCCGAGCAGTACAGATTGCGCCATCTTGAGGCGACGTTGTTCATGGAAGGTTACTGAGGCGTTGACCAGGTCGATCATTTCGACCTGATCTGCCGCTGCGGGGTATCACAGCTCATCGCCAGCGTACATTTTCAGGGCCCGACGCAATGCATGCTTGATGTGTTCGCGAAGGTAGTCGGGCCCCATAACTTCAATTTCGTCAGCGTTACTCATCAAGAACAGGCGCAGGCCCTGGGTATCTTGAATAGTGCATTGCAAAATCGCTCCGCCAGGGACGTGCTCGATCTGCTGATTTTCGCTTAGCGGGTTTTCCGTGAGGCGGTTAAGGAGGTTGGTTTCAAGGCGTAGCCGCAAGCCAATTGGCACTTCGTGGTGAATGGTCATGAGATCTCGCTGCACCTCAAACGAGCCAACTTGGTAACCCTCCGGCTCAGGCGTGTCACGCCAATAGGTCTCAACGTCGACCATCCGATGAAGCATGAGCACGCACTGCTTGTCAGGGCCATTGCTGCTGTATTTCCCGCGCGGGGCATTCGGCTCGGGCGCTTTATCTTTGGGCCATTGTTCGGATTCGACGAAAGCCGAGAGATAGATGTTGGAGTCTTGGAATGACAGGGCGAGCGGCTTCAAGATGTAGGTGCATTCGATATCGCCAGCATCGCGGGGCTTGTAGGCAACCTTTAGCGTTTGGCCCTCAAGCATCGCCGCTTGGATCGTCTCGAGGTGAGCTGGATTATAAGCGCCGGGCAGCAGGGTCATGAAGCGAGTGCCCGTAGTGATTCTGCCTTGGCCGACCAGGTCGTGTTTCGAATTTCGGCCAATCACCCCAAGCGCGTAGTTGCGGAGCTCCACGAGCTGATCAGCAACCACTTTGAATCCGAAACGCTCGGCATGCTGCAGCATGGCTTCCAGCGTCATTGATTCAGATGGCGTCAGTGCGAGATCCAGCCGAGCCTTTCGCAGCTTCCAGCGATACGACTTTTGCCCTACCGGCTTTTCACCAGAGACCAGTCCCTCCGATGCGAGGTTCTGGAGGTCGCGCAATGTAGTTTTGAGATGGGGGACCTGTTCGATCCAATGGGCCTGTTGAGCGTGAAGCTCTTCAGTGGCCAGCGAGCCACGCTCACGCTGCAAGATACCCAGCAGTGCCTTGCACCTGCTTTCCTTGGAAATTTTCTTAGCCACAGGCACCTCACGGACAAAATGTGTCCCTATTGTCCGTCAGTATCACTTTGCCAGCAAGAAAGGCCCTCAAATTAGTGGAGCGTCGCATGAAGATCAAGGTCTCGCACCGTAGTTTCCCCGCTTACAAAGACCGCGCAGAGGTCAATGCTTTCATTGAGTGGCTCGCTGAGCTGCTTGGATCGAACAAGGACGTGAAGCATGAATACACCAACCGACAGACGGCCAAGCACTGGCAGTTCTGCAACCTCCACGATGCCTATGAGCAATACGAATGGCATCACTCGGGTGTGCCGCATTTGAACATCAGCGCGGGCAGTTGCGCCGACAGCAATGCTGCAGCCCTCGAAGCGCTGGCTGCAGACCTTGGCGCCGCAGCCTGTGACGACACGATGCTGCGTGGCACTCAGGCGACGATGTCCTGGGGTGGTGTTTCTGCTCGAAACAACCAATGGCTTGAAGAGAATCGTGTGGGGCTGGCAGCGATGATTGAACAGGTCGCACAGGTACTGCGCCAGGGAAATCTCGATAGCCCGAAATTCCGCAGTGATCTGCGCTTCAACGCTGGTATGACCAAGGTTTACTCGCTGATATGTGAAAACTTCATCATCTATGACAGCCGCGTCGCTGCGGCCTTGGGCTGGCTTGTGATGAGATATTGCAGCGAACGAAAACTGACTGCCCTCCCGGAGGGGCTTCGCTTCCCTTGGGCGCCGGCGAAGGAGGCTCAGAACGCTACCGCGCCGAAGAACCGCGACCCAGGTAACGAGCATGAATTCAAGTTTCCCCGCTTGCGACGTGGTCATCACCACGCGCTCTGGAACATGCGCGCGAGCTGGGTGCTGAGTGAGGCTTTGGCTCATCCGTTGGCGCAGGGAAGCCGCTTCCACGAGGGAGCCGGGAAGCCTGTTCGGAAACTCGAAATGGGGCTGTTCATGATGGGTTACGACCTTGGCAGCCGCTGAGCGCAAGGGGTGCCTATGAGCAAGCTGCCTGAACTTGAAGCGCTGATCCTGAATCTGGTTGGTTCGGGGATTACCAGTTCGATGTTGAGAGAATTGGTCGCCAGGCAGTCACCCCAAGTGTCTCGCCAAGAGCTTGATGCTGCGCTTGTGGCGCTTCAGTTCTCCGGTGCATTGCATCAGTTGCACAGTGAGATGGGGCACCTCTGGGCGGTGGGGCCAACAGAGGATGAATTTTTTGAACGCATCAATCCTGATGTGATGGAGCAGATTCTCAACCCAGGAGAATTTGTTGAGCTGGATGTGGATCAGCTACTGGCTGAGCTGGATGCCATGATTGTCCGGGCGCGGAAGAAATGATTGGCTGACTCTGGGGTTGCCGGGGCCGCTTTGCGGCCCTTTCGCGACACAAGGCCGCTCCTACAAAAAAGCGGCTGCCAAGGCCAGTTCAAGGCGTTTTTGTCATGCCTAACTCGGCGTCATCCAGCAGAGCCTTGGCCAAGGCGCAGAGATAGTGCGAGGCCCAGAGCAGCTGGGGTTTGTCTTCCATCAGCCCGTCGAGGCTCAGGTCTCGTGCATAGCCCATCAGTTCCGAGGCCTGTTCGCGGGCGGCCTGGCAAGGGATGCCGGCTTCGATGCGAAATAGCGGGTGGGTCTGGTTTTCACCTTGGAAGAAGGTGGTTTTGCCTACGGTGAACCGGGTTTCTTCGGTGGCCATTGATTGATCTCCCTGAAGTCGTTGATGCCTGGCTTGGCCGGCCAGGCAGATCAAGATGCGGATCAGTGCAGCTTCTGCGGATCAGCGGGCTTCTGGATTTGGATCAACGCCGCTTCGAGCAATTTGCGCAAGGCATCGATCTCGTGCATTGAGGTCATGATCAGCAGTGACACAGGCGACTTGGGCTGCATTAGCATTGCCTGCTGGGCGACGGCCTCTGCGCATAGCGCGTAGTCAGCGGCCATCATCAGCGTGTCTTCCAGGGAGTGGAGGAGGTGGGGTGGATCGGGGACTATCTTCAACATGATTGCTTCCAGTTCAGGGCCGTCACCATCTGCTGTCAAACAGAGGGTGGCAGCTGTACGCGGGTTGACAGACCGGCGGAAACAACAAGTTCCGGCGCACGCAAGCGTGCCCGCACGTACAGCCGCCATAACGACGAACCGTTTTGTTGTTTACCGTCGCGACCTGTCAAAGTCATGCCGTTGATGCGCAACGACCCAGCGAGACTAAGACCCCGATAAACGTACCGCAACGGAAAACAGGGTCGGAGAGTATCTTTGGGAAACGGACTACAAGAAAGGGGTTAAATCTGATCTTTTCGCTGCATTTCGAAACAATCTGTAACGCCAGGGCAGTCGTGATTTGATTATTCCAGGCACAAAAAAAGACGCCCTAAGGCGTCTTCTTTTTTGGATTTGGTGGAGCCGGGGGGATTTGAACCCCCGTCCGCCAGTACTCCGCTGTCGGTACTACATGCTTAGCCGTGTCTACTGATTTAATCCGCAGCCGCCCGACGGGCAGGGTGCTTTGGATGAGTTGGGTAAGTTTTAGTCGCTTTGCCCCCAACGTGCTACACGACGATCCTGTTCTGTATGACAATCATTTCGGGTTTACAGGCATCCCCTGATGATTGCTGGAGCCGAAGCTACCAGGAGAGCGGGCTCAGCTGCTTACGCAGCGAGAGCGTAGCCCTCGTAGTTTTCGTCATTGGCAACTATAGAAAGTTGCAACAGTGGATTTACGAGTTCTGTTACCAACTCGGCATGCACCTAGAGTTTCGCTACCGGCGTCGAATCCTGATCGGCCCCACACTCGCTCTTGGCTAACGCACCTTACGGCACGTGAGGCGGAGTATACGCCATTGCGCGGGCGGCGTCGACAACCGGTCCTGTCGCCCGCGCTGAGAGGGCTCAAGCACCGCTGCCGCCGGCCGAACCGCTGCCTTTCTCGGTCTTTTCCAGGCGCTCCAGCACCTTGCTGGTGATGGCGATGCAGTCCTTGGTATTGCCTGCGGCCTGGGCAGACTTGGCCTTGTCGACCTGTTCGGTGAGGGCTTTGTCCAGGCCTTCGGAGGTGGCGCCGGCGGTGGCCATGCTGTCGTCGATCTTCTGCAGGTTGGCGGTGCACAGGTCATCGGCGGCAAATGCCGGCGAAGCGAGGAGGGTAGCGGCCGCGAAGAGGGCCGAAAGCGCGGTACCTTTCATGGGTGTCTCCTTTCATGGCCGCTGGGAGGTGGGCCTATAAAAGTGGACTGCCGGGATTTGGCGAGGGTTCAATCGGGGTGATGGCTTGGCGCTTGGGTGGTGTGTGGCTGGATGTTGCCATCGACCGGGCGATGCGGTTTTTGTAGGAGCGGCCTTGTGTCGCGAAAGGGCTGCGTAGCGGCCCCGGCAAATCAAGCTGCGAAGCTGAAATCCTGAGGCCGCTACGCAGCCCTTTCGCGACACAAGGCCGCTCCTACAGGGATGACTCAAATTGCGCGTGGGCGGGTGACGCGGTCTACGAGGTAGACCAGGCCGTGGTAGTCGATACCGCTATGGCTGGACAGGCCGATCTCGCAGGTGCGGCTGGTGGAGATGCCTTCGCTGCAATACTGCACCGCATCCTTCAGGCTGCGCAGCGAGTGGGCGTTGAGCTCCGGTGTGGTGAAGCCCTTGTCGCCGGCAAAGCCGCAGCAGTGAATGCCCTCCGGAATCACCACCTGCTTGCTGCAGCGGCGTGCCAGGTCGATCAGTGCCTGGCTCTCGCCCAGGTGCTGGGTGCTGCAGGTCACGTGCACGGCTACTGGCTCTTCCTGGGGGGTGAATTCCAGTTTGTCGACCAGGTGAGTGCGGATGAAACGCACTGGGTCGTACAGGTCCAGCCGGGTTTCGCCAAGGTCCTGGACCAGGCGCAGGGTGCAGGGGCTGGTGTCGCAGTAGATCGGGTCGAGGCCGCCGCGGCTGGCGTGGAGCAGGGCGTTGATCAGCTCCTGGCGCTTGTGTTCGGCCTGCTCGGGGTAGCCTTTGGAGGCGAACGGTTGGCCGCAGCAGAGGCTGTCGGCGTTGTCCGGGAACACCACTTGGTAGCCGGCCTTTTCCAGCAGGCTGCGGGTCTTGTCGAGCAGCGAGCTTTGCTCGCGGTCGGCGTAGGCGGGGCCCATCACGCGTGACACACAGGCGGCGAGGTAGACCACGCGGGGGCGGGCATCGTTGCTCGCCGGGCCGAAGTCCATGGTGCGTAATGGCTGTGGCATGGCCGGGGTCCACTGCGGCAGGCGGCCGTTGCTGGCCTTGCTCAGTGATGCGCTGAGGCGCCCGAGGCGTGGCGCGCCAAGTAGCTTGCGGGCGGTGTTGGCGGCGGTCAGGGTGAAGCGGGCGCCGCCCAGGGCCGTGTGGAAGTGGTCGGCCAGCCAGTCGGCGGTTCTGGCGTGGTCGGCGGCCTGGCTGCGCAGTTTTTTCACCAGCTCGCCGGTGTTGATGCCCACCGGGCAGCGCTGGGCGCACAGGCCGGTGGCGGCGCAGGTGTCGATGCCTTGGTACTGATAGGTTTGCAGCAGCTCGCGGGTGTCGACGCCGGCGCGTTTTTTCGCCTGGATGTCGCGCCACATGACGATGCGCTGGCGTGGGCTGAGGGTCAGGCCTTTGGAAGGGCAGACCGGTTCGCAGAAACCGCACTCGATGCACTTGTCGACGATCTCGTCGGCAGCGGGCAGCGGCTTGAGGTTTTTCAGGTGGATGTCGGGGTCTTCGCTCAGTACCACGTCGGGGTTGAGAATGCCGTTGGGGTCGAGCAGGCGCTTGAGCTTCCACATCAGCTGGTAGGCGTCGTGGCCCCATTCCAGCGCCACGAATGGCGCCATGTTACGGCCAGTACCGTGCTCGGCCTTGAGCGAACCGCCGAACTCGACGGCCACCAGTTGCGCTACGTCGTCCATGAAGGCCTGGTAGCGGGCGACTTCCTCGGCGCTGTTGAAGCCCTGGGTGAACACGAAGTGCAGGTTACCTTCCAGCGCGTGGCCGAAGATGATCGCCTCGTCGTAATGGTGCTTGTCGAACAGCTGGATCAGGCGGTTGACGCCCTCGGCCAGTTGCTCGACGGGGAAGGTGACGTCTTCGATGATTACCGTGGTGCCGGTCTGGCGCACGGCGCCGACGGCGGGGAAGGTGTCCTTGCGGATCTTCCACAGCTGGTTGTACACGGCCGGGTCCTCGCTGAACTCGACCTTCTGCTCCAGCGGGTAGTCGGCGATCGAGGCCATCACCAACTGCAGTTGTTCGTGCAGCAGGCTCTGGCTGGCGGCGCGGGACTCGATCAGCAGCGCGCAGGCGTTGTCCGACAGGCCTTTTACCCACAGCGGCATGCCTGGCATGTTTTGCACCGAGCGCAGGCTGCGGCGGTCGAGCAGTTCAACGGCAGACACCGGCTGGCGCTTGAGCACGGTAACGGCGCGGCAGCAGCTTTCCACGCTGGGGAACACCAGCAGGGCGCTGGCCTTGTGTGGGTGGTCGGGCACGGTGTTGTAGGTGACGGCGCTGATGAAGCCCAATGTGCCTTCGGAACCGACCAGCAGGTGCTGCAGGATATCCAGCGGCTGGTCGTAGTCCACCAGTGCATTGAGTGACAGGCCGGTGGTGTTCTTCAGCCGGTATTTGTGCCGGATACGGTCGGCCAGCGCGGTGTTGGCGCGGGTTTCGCGGCCGAGGCGGGCCAGCGCGTCGAGCAGTTCGGCGTGGCTGTTTGCAAAGGCCGCGACACTGGTCGGGTCTTCGCTGTCCAGGCGGGTGCCGTCGGCCAGCACCAGGCGCAGGCCGGCGAGGGTGTGGTAGGTGTTCTGCGCAGTACCGCAGCACATGCCACTGGCGTTGTTGGCGACGATGCCGCCGATCTTGCAGGCGTTGATCGAGGCCGGGTCGGGGCCGATCTTGCGCCCGTACGGTGCCAGCCAGGCATTGGCCTGGGCACCGATGACGCCGGGTTGCAGGCGGATCTGTTCACCCTGGCCGCGGATTTCACGGCCGTTCCAGTTATCGCCGAGCACGATCAGCACCGAGTCGCTGATGGCCTGGCCGGACAGGCTGGTGCCCGCGGCGCGGAAGGTTACCGGCACGCGTTCGCGCTGGGCCAGTTGAATCAGCCCGACCACTTCGTCCTCGGACTCGACGCGCACCACCAGTTTGGGGATCAACCGGTAGAAGCTGGCGTCGGTGCCGAAGGCCAGGGTGGAGGTCGGGTCGTCGAAACGGCGTTCGGCGGGGATCAGGCGCTCGACATCACGCAGGAACGCAGCGGGCAGGCTCATGCAATCTCCTCGCGGGGCCGCGGCGTCTGGCGCGCGGCGTGCCCCGGTCATTCAGGCGGTACGGTTGGGGGCGCTCAGGCGCCCAGTTCGCGGACCAGCGAATCGCGGGTGATCTCGCTGATCGACTTGGCGCCGGTCAGCACCATCGCCACGCGCATTTCTTTCTCGAACAGTTCGAGAAGGTTCTTCACCCCGGCCTGGCCATGCACGGCCAGGGCCCAGAGGAAGGCGCGGCCGATCAGCACGGTGTCGGCGCCGAGGGCGATCATGCGCACTACGTCGAGGCCGCTGCGGATGCCGGAGTCGGCGAGGATCTTCAGGTCACCTTTGACGGCATCGGCAATCGCCGGCAGGGCGCGGGCGCTGGACAACACGCCGTCGAGCTGGCGGCCGCCGTGGTTGGACACGACGATGCCGTCGGCGCCGAACTTGACCGCATCACGGGCGTCATCGGCGTCGAGGATGCCTTTGATGATCATCGGGCCGTCCCAGAATTCGCGGATCCACTCCAGGTCCTTCCACGAGATCGACGGGTCGAAGTTATTGCCCAGCCAGCCAATGTAGTCGGCAAGGCCGGTGGGGTTGCCACGGTATTTGGAGATGTTGCCCAGGTCATGCGGGCGGCCCATCACGCCAACGTCCCACGCCCACTCGGGGTGAGTCATGGCCTGCAGCACGCGGCGCATCGGGCCGTTCGCACCGCTCATGCCGGAGTGGGCATCGCGGTAGCGGGCACCGGGTACCGGCATGTCGACGGTGAACACCAGGGTCTTCACGCCGGCGGCCTTGGCCCGCTCCAGGGCGTTGCGCATGAAGCCGCGGTCCTTGAGCACGTACAGCTGGAACCACATCGGCCGGTCGATGGCAGGGGCCACTTCTTCGATCGGGCACACCGACACCGTCGACATGGTGAACGGAATGCCGTGGGCCGCTGCCGCACGCGCCGCCTGCACTTCGCCCCGGCGGGCGTACATGCCGGTGAGGCCGACCGGGGCCAGGGCCACGGGCATGCTCAGGGTTTCGTCGAACAGCTTGGTTTCGAGGCTGAGCGCGGACATGTTCTTCAGCACGCGCTGGCGCAGGGCGATGCTGGCCAGGTCCGAGACGTTGTGGCGCAGGGTGTGCTCGGCGTAGGCGCCGCCGTCGGCGTAGTGGAAGAGGAACGGGGGCAGCTTGCGTTGGGCCGCGGCGCGATAGTCGGTGGAGGCGGAAATGATCATGGATTCTCGCAGCGTGGGTTGAAGGAGATGCCGGGCGCGTCACGGCGCCCGGCCCCTTTCACTTTAGTGATGAACCAGCATGCCGGTCAGCCAATAGGCCTGGATCAAGGTGATCAGGCCGACGATGGTGGCGAAGAACAGGCTGTGCTTGACGGTGAAGCGGAACAGGTCGGATTCCTTGCCGACCAAGCCAGTGGCGGCGCAGGCCACGGCGATCGACTGTGGCGAGATCATCTTGCCGGTCACGCCGCCGCTGGTGTTGGCCGCGACCAGCAGGGTGTCGTTGACCCCGATCTGGTGCGCGGTGGTGGCCTGCAGCGAGCTGAACAGGGCGTTGGACGAGGTGTCGGAACCGGTCAGGAACACGCCCAGCCAGCCGAGGAACGGCGAGAAGAACGGGAAGGCGGCGCCAGTGCCGGCCAGGACCAGGGCCATGGTCGAAGACATGCCCGAATAGTTGGTGACGAAGGCGAAGGCCAGCACCATGCCGATCGACAGGATTGGCCAGCGCAGTTCCCAGAAGGTTTCTTTGAAAGTGGTCAGACCAGTTTTGAAGTTGATCTTCAACACGGCCATGGAGATCAACGCCGAAAGGAAGATCGCGGTACCGGTGGCGGAGATCGGGTCAAGCTTGAACACCGCGGGCATGGCGGTTGGCGCGGTGACGATCGGCGCGGTCTTGATCACCAGCTGGTCGAGGTGCGGGATGGCGAAGTTGAACACGAAGTTGTACATCGCGCCGCCCGGGGCGAAGGCCGCCTTGAACGGTTTGAGGGTCCAGATGGTGACCAGTACGGTGAGGATCAGGAACGGCGACCAGGCCTTGAAGATCTCGCCGAAGCTGTATGGGGTCGGCTGGCTGCCGCTCGGCTGCACTACGGCGGCGCCGACGCTGCCTTTGGCTTCGGCGAAAGAACGCTTGGGCTGCCAGACTTTCAGGAACAAGGTCAGGCAGATCAGGCTGGCCAGGGCCGAGGTGATGTCGGGCAGTTCTGGGCCGATGAAGTTCGAGGTGAAGTACTGGGTCACGGCGAAGCTCAAGCCGGCAACCAGGGCTGCGGGCCAGGTTTCTTTCACGCCGCGCAGGCCGTCCATCATGAACACCAGCCAGAACGGTACGAACAGCGACAGCAGCGGCAGCTGGCGGCCGGTCATGGCGCCGATGTGGAAGGCGTCGATGCCGGTGACCTGGCCGGCCACGATGATCGGGATGCCCAGGGCGCCGAAGGCCACCGGTGCGGTGTTGGCGATCAGGCACAGGCCGGCGGCGTACAGCGGGTTGAAGCCCAGGCCCACCAGCAGTGCGGCAGTGATGGCCACCGGGGCGCCGAAGCCGGCCGCGCCTTCGAGGAAGGCGCCGAAGCAGAAGCCGATCAGCAGCACCTGCAGGCGCTGGTCGTCGGTGATCGACAGCACCGAGCTGCGGATCACTTCAAACTGGCCGCTCTTGACCGTGAGTTTGTAGAGGAACACCGCGGCAACGATGATCCAGGCAATCGGCCAGAGGCCGTAGAGGAAGCCATAGCCTGCGGCAGCCAGGGCCATGTCGACAGGCATCTGGAAGGCGAAGATCGCCACCAGGATCGACAGGGCAAGGGTGATGCTGCCAGCCACGTGGCCTTTGAGGCGGAACACGGCCAGGGCCAGGAAGAAGAACACGATAGGGATGACCGCCGCCAGTGCGGACAGGCCGAGACTACCAAGCGGGGTGTAGAGTTGTTGCCAGGTTTGCATATGGGGTGGCCCCTAATTGTTGTTGGTCAGGCACTGGCATTGGATAATTGGTAAGACCAATTTACAATGGCTGGTCGCTAGGTTAAAAGCGCTGTCGTGGGTGTGTCAATTTGTCCCGTGCAAAACTTTGGTCGTGGTTCGATGAGCGGGCAGCTGCTTGCTTGCGAAAACCGTCGGCTGATGCGTGCTGGCGCGGCGCGAATCGGCGAGAATAGGCGCCCCCCTGAAATTTGCTGGGGGTTTGTGGAGAGCACGTGATGGTTTTTGATCAGGTCCGCCAGCGGCGCCTGTCCGACGACATCGTCGATCGGTTGGAAGGGATGATTCTGGAAGGCACGCTGACCTCCGGGCAGCGGCTGCCGGCCGAGCGCGTCCTGGCCGAACAGTTCGGTGTGTCGCGCCCGTCACTGCGTGAGGCGATCCAGAAGCTGGTGGCCAAGGGGTTGCTGGTAAGCCGCCAGGGCGGTGGCAATTACGTGGCCGAATCGCTCGGCTCGACCTTCAGCGACCCGTTGCTGCAGCTGCTTGAGCACAGTGCCGAAGCGCAGCGCGACCTGCTGGAATTCCGCCATACCCTGGAGGCGTCATGCGCCTACTACGCGGCCCAGCGTGCCACCGAGCCGGACCGTGCGCGGCTGAAGGCGGCGTTCGATACCTTGCAGGACTGCTATGCGCGTGCTGACGAGGTGACGCGGGCGGAGGAGGGCGCGGCCGATGCGCGCTTCCACCTGGCGATTGCCGAGGCCAGCCATAACGCCGTGTTGCTGCATACCATTCGTGGCTTGTTCGACCTGCTCAAGCGCAACGTGGTGACCAACATTGGTGGCATGTATCAGCAACGCACGGAAACACGCGACATGCTGATCAGTCAGCACCGCGAGTTGTACCAGGCGATTGTCGAGGGCAGGGCGGAAGAGGCGCGGGAGGTGTCCAGCCGGCACATTCTGTATGTGCAGGAGGTGCTGGAAGAGGCGCAGGACGAGGCGCAGCGGGTGGCCCGGGCGGAGCGGCGCAACGGGCGTTGAGCGCACGTGCTTCAGGCTGAGCGCAGCTTTTGTAGGAGCGGCCTTGTGTCGCGAATGGGCTGCGAAGCGGCCCCAGGATTTCAGCTTCGCAGCTGAATTTCCCGGGGCCGCTCTGCGGCCCTTTCGCGACACAAGGCCGCTCCTACAGCGGCCGGGGCTAGGATTATTCTTCCTTGCCCTTGTTCCGCACCGCACGCTGCAGCTCGCGGTTGGAGTCGCGTTCGCGCATGGTGTCGCGCTTGTCGAACTCCTTCTTGCCCTTGCCAAGCGCGATCTCGCACTTGATCAGGTGCTTGCTCCAGTACAGCGCCAGGGCCACACAGGTGTAGCCCTTTTGCGCCACGGCGGCTTCCACGCGCTCGAGCTCGCGCTTGTTCAGCAGCAGCTTGCGGGTGCGCATGGGGTCGGCGATGACGTGGGTGCTGGCGGTGTTCAGCGGGGTGATGTGGCTGCCGAACAGCCAGGCTTCGCCATCCTTGAGCAGCACGTAGCTGTCGGTCAGGTGCGCTTTGCCGGCCCGCAGGCTCTTTACTTCCCAACCGGACAGGACCAGCCCGGCCTCGAACTTGTGTTCGATGAAGTAATCGTGTCGCGCTTTCTTGTTCTGCGCGATGGTCCCGGTCGGATGTTTCTTTTGTTTAGCCATAGGGGCGGCATTATAGGCAAGTCATCGCGCAGTCGGCTATGGGATTTCGGTGTGCTTGAGCCACTGCAATGAATACCGGACAATACAAGGCCTGTTCTATGCACAGAACCTGTTTTCGGCACGCTGCGAAGCGCCGCCACCCAGCCTTGGAAGTGATGCCTGGATGACTACCCATATTCAACGCTCCGCCCTGCTGCCGTACCCTGCCCAGGCACTCTACGATCTGGTCAACGACGTGGCCAGCTACCCTGAATTCCTGCCGTGGTGCTCGGCGTCGACGGTGATCGAGGCCAGTGACACGCACATGCGTGCGAAGCTGGAAGTGGCCAAGGGGGGCATGAGCCAGCAGTTCGTCACGAGCAATGTGCTGGTGCCGGGGCAGTCCATCGAGATGAACCTGGAAGAGGGGCCGTTTACTCAACTGCATGGTCTGTGGGTGTTCAAGCCGCTTGGTGAAAAAGCCTGCAAGATCAGCCTCGACCTGACTTTCGACTACGCCGGTGCGCTGGTGCGCGCCACGCTGGGGCCGCTGTTCAACCAGGCGGCCAATACCCTGGTGGATGCCTTCTGCCAGCGTGCCAAGCAGCTCAATGGTTAATGTCGAGGTGGCCTACGCCACGGCGGAGCGCCAGTGGCTGTTGGCCTGTGAAGTGCCGGGTGGGGTGACCGTGCGCGAAGCGCTGCGCCTGTCCGGCATTGCCGGGCAAGTCGGTGGGCTGGATATCGAGCAATGCCCTGTAGGCATTTTCGGCAAAGTGGTTGCGGATGCGCACGAGCGCCTGGTCGAGGAGGGGGACCGTCTGGAAATCTACCGGCCTCTGCTGCTCGACCCGGTCGAGGCGCGCAGGCAGCGAGCTGCACAGGCCAAGGCCAAGCGCTAGCTTATCTGGCTGACAATAAAAAGCCCGGACCATGGTCCGGGCTTTTTCATCTGGCCGGCAATTACTGCGGCGAGGTTTCCAGCGGCGCTGGCGTCGGGACCGGGGTGGTCTCGATGGTGTCGATCTCGCGCTGGATGGACTCTTCCGTCGAGCCTGGCTTGGCCGGTTTTTCTGCCGGTTGCGGCTTGGCCTGCTCTGGCTGGGCTTCCGGGCTGACCGTGGTGGTGTTGCTGCCACCGAGGATTTCCTGGTCGCGGCTCACGCCTGGCATGAAGTCACCCGACAGGCTGACCAGTTGGTCGCTGTCGTTGAAGAAGATGCTCATGCGTTCCTGCTGGCGTTTGCCGCCACCCGGTTGCAGGCTGTACAGGTAATCCCAACGGTTGGTGTTGAACGTATCCTGCAGCAGCGGGTTGCCCATGATAAACCTTACTTGCCGGCGGGTCATTCCGGGGCGTAATTGGTCTATCATGTCTTGCGTGACGACATTGCCCTGCTGGATGTCGATTTTGTAAACCCCGGGAAACGAGCAACCGGCGAGTGCGAGCAGTCCCGCGAGGGCGAGGCTGTTTAGCAAGAGCTTGGTGTTTTGCATCGGTGGGCGACTTCCACTATCTTGGCTGGACAACGTAAACCCCGATCATACCCGTATTAGTAGAAGCTGCGAAGCAGCATCGGCGAGAAAGCTGACCATGGTTGAAAATAGCGAATTGCGCAAAGCCGGCCTCAAGGTGACCCTGCCTCGAGTCAAGATCCTTCAAATGCTCGACTCCACCGAGCAACGTCACATGAGTGCTGAGGATGTCTACAAGGCGCTGATGGAGGCTGGCGAGGACGTCGGTCTGGCAACCGTCTATCGCGTACTGACCCAGTTCGAAGCAGCTGGTCTGGTGGTACGCCACAACTTCGACGGTGGCCACGCGGTGTTCGAGCTGGCTGACGGCGGTCACCACGACCATATGGTCAACGTGGAGACCAGTGAAGTGATCGAGTTCATGGACGCTGAAATCGAGCGTCGCCAGAAAGAGATCGTGGCCGAGCATGGCTACGAGCTCGTGGACCATAACCTGGTCCTTTATGTGCGTAAGAAAAAGTAACGATTTAGCGCGTTACGAATGACAAAGGCGACCTTCGGGTCGCCTTTGTGCTTTCTGATTTGAAGTTATCAGGGAGGTGACCCCTGTAGGAGCGGCATTGCCGGGGCGCTCCTACAAAAGTCGCGACAGCTTCAGGCCTTGCCGGAAACCACCATCTTGCGCGCATGCGCCAGGGATTCCTTGGTCAGGTCGATGCCGCCGAGCATCCGCGCCACTTCCTCGACCCGCTCGCGCTTGCCCAGGCTGGCCACTGCGGTATGGGTGGTGTCGCTGTTGCGTACCTTGTGCACGAACAGGTGATGGTGCCCTTGCGCAGCCACCTGCGGCAGGTGCGTCACGGTCAGTACCTGGCCGCGCTCGCCCAGGCGGCGTAGCAGTTGGCCGACGATTTCGGCTGTCGGGCCTCCGATTCCGACGTCGACTTCGTCGAATACCAAGGTCGGAATGCGCGAGGTTTGCGCCGTGATCACCTGAATTGCCAGGCTGATGCGCGACAGCTCGCCCCCAGACGCCACCTTGGCCAGGCCCTTGAGCGGCTGGCCGGGGTTGGCGCTGACCAGCAGTTCGATCTGCTCCAGGCCGTGCGGTGACAGGTCGTTACCTTCGTTGGGCGTGAGTTCGATGCAGAACCGGCCACCTGGCATGCCCAGGCGCTGGATTTCCTGTTCAACCGCGACGGCCAACTGCTTGGCTGCCTGCTGGCGCAGGGCGCTCAGCTCCAGTGCCTTCTCTTTATAGTGCTGGGCGAAGGCGCCGAGCTCCTCGCCCAGGCGCTCGATCGACTCGTCACTGGCGTTCAGGCCTTCCAGTTCGTCCATCAGCTGTTGCTGCAGGTGCGGCAGCTCGGTGGGGTGCACCCGATGTTTGCGCGCCAGCGTATAGATGGTGTCGAGGCGCTCTTCCAGGGCTTGCAGGCGCATGGGGTCGGCATCGAAGTTGTCGAGGAAGCGGTTGAGTTCGCCCATCGCTTCTTCTACCTGAATCTGTGCGCTGGCGATCATGTTCGCGGCCTCGCCCAGCGCGCGCGGGGCGTTCGCTGCAGCGCCGAGGCGGTTGAGGCTGGAGGTGAGGGCGCTGAGCACGTTGCCCGAATCGCTCTCGCTGCACTGGTCGATGACCTGGCGGCAGATGCCGAACAGGGCTTCGGCGTTGGTCAGATTCTTGTGCTCCTGCTCCAGATGCTCCAGTTCGTTCTCGCCCAGGCCGAGGTTGTCGAGCTCTTCAAGCTGATAGCTGAGCAGCTGGTGGCGGGCGCGTTGCTCGTCGCCGGAATTGCTCAGTCGCTCGAGCTCCAGGCGGGTCTGGTTCCAGCGCTTGGCGGCAAGCTGCACCTGGCGGGCCAGGTCGATGGCGCCGGCGTACTCGTCCACCAGGCGGCGGTGGGTGTCGGTTTTCAGTAGCGACTGGTGTTCATGCTGGCTGTGGATATCGATCAGCAGCTCGCCAAGTGCCTTGAGGTCGCCCAGCGGGCAAGGGGTGCCGTTGATGTAGCCGCGGCTACGGCCTTCTGCGGTGATGACCCGGCGCAAAATGCACAACCCGTCGTTGTCCAGGTCGCGCTCCGCCAGCCAGGCATGGGCTTCGGGGATGTCCACCAGGTCGAATGTGGCAAGGATGTCTGCCTTGTCGGTGCCGGGGCGCACCACGCCACTGTCGGCGCGGTCGCCCAGGGCCAGGCCGAGGGCGTCGAGCATGATCGACTTGCCTGCGCCGGTCTCGCCGGTGATGACCGACATGCCGCGGGCGATTTCGAGGTCGAGGTGCTCGACGATGGCGTAGTTGTGAATGGACAGGTGCACCAGCATGGGGGCGGCTCCCGAAGTTCAGGTCTGGTTATTTATACAGTACTTTTTTCGAGCCTGCCAATGCCCTCTGGCGGATTCTGTTGTGGCCCTGAAAACCCACTTGCCCCTTGAACCTGTTTTTTCCGGCCCCATATAGCCGGCAGACACGGCGAGCTTTGCTCGTACAACAGAAATTGCGGAGGAGAGACCCCATGGCTGACGAACAGCTGAATGAAAAAGACCTTAATGCCGAAGAGGCTGGTGCAGTGGATAACGGCGCCCGCGTTCAGGAGCTCGAGGAGCAGCTGGCCGCCGCCAAGGATCAGTCCCTGCGTGTCGCAGCAGAAGCGCAGAACAGCATTCGTCGCGCTGAGCAGGAGGTCGACAAGGCCCGCAAGTTCGCCCTCGAGAAGTTTGCTGGCGACCTGCTGCCGGTGATCGACAGCCTTGAGCTGGCCCTGGCGCACTCCAGTGCCGACGACGAACAGGTCAAGACCATCCGTGATGGCGTCGAGCTGACCCTGAAGATGTTCCAGGACACCCTCAAGCGCTACAACCTCGAAGCCATCGACCCGCACGGCCAGCCATTCAACGCCGAGCACCACCAGGCGATGGCCATGCAGGAAAGCGCCGACGTAGAGCCGAACAGCGTGCTCAACGTGTTCCAGAAGGGTTACCTGCTCAACGGTCGCCTGCTGCGCCCCGCCATGGTGGTGGTGAGCAAGGCACCGGCAGCCCAGCAACCTTCTATCGATGAGAAGGCTTGAAATCTGTCGGGGCACCCCCATCTAGGTGTCAAGCGTTCAAGTATTACCGCAGTTGGCTAGAAGTAGCCGCTGCCACCAAATTCAAGTTTCGGGAGAGCTAACATGGGCAAAATCATCGGTATCGACCTGGGGACCACCAACTCGTGCGTCTCCATTCTGGAAAACGGTAACGTCAAGGTCATCGAAAACGCCGAAGGCGCGCGTACCACCCCTTCGATCGTGGCCTACGCCAACGACGGCGAAATCCTGGTGGGTCAGTCGGCCAAGCGCCAGGCAGTCACCAACCCGCACAACACCCTGTTCGCAGTGAAGCGCCTGATCGGCCGCCGCTTCGAAGAAGACGTCGTGCAGAAAGACATCAAGCTGGTGCCATACAAGATCGTCAAAGGCGGTAACGGCGACGCTTGGGTGCAGGCCAGCGGCAAGGACATGGCGCCACCACAGATCAGCGCCGAAGTACTGAAGAAAATGAAGAAGACCGCCGAAGACTACCTCGGCGAGCCTGTCACCGAAGCGGTCATTACCGTTCCGGCCTACTTCAACGACAGCCAGCGCCAGGCCACCAAGGATGCCGGCCGCATCGCCGGTCTGGACGTCAAGCGCATCATCAACGAGCCGACCGCCGCTGCGCTGGCTTACGGCATGGACAAGGCCAAGGGCGACCACACCGTCATCGTTTATGACCTGGGTGGTGGTACCTTCGACGTTTCGGTCATCGAAATCGCCGAAGTCGACGGTGAGCACCAGTTCGAAGTACTGGCCACCAACGGCGACACCTTCCTGGGTGGCGAAGACTTCGACATGCGCCTGATCGATTACCTCGTGGACGAGTTCAAGAAAGAGTCCGGCATGGACCTGAAGAACGACCCACTGGCGCTGCAGCGTCTGAAAGAAGCTGCTGAAAAAGCCAAGATCGAGCTGTCCTCCGCTCAGTCGACCGACGTCAACCTGCCGTACATCACTGCAGACGCGACCGGTCCGAAGCACCTGAACGTGAAGATCTCTCGCGCCAAGCTGGAGTCGCTGGTCGAAGACCTGGTCAACCGTACCATCGAGCCTTGCCGCATCGCTCTGAAAGACGCCGGCATCGACGCCAGCAAGATCGACGACGTGATCCTGGTCGGTGGCCAGACCCGTATGCCGATGGTGCAGAAGGCTGTTGCCGACTTCTTCGGTAAAGAAGCGCGCAAGGACGTCAACCCGGACGAAGCCGTGGCCATGGGTGCTGCTATCCAGGGCGCCGTGCTGGCCGGTGACGTGAAAGACGTACTGCTGCTGGACGTCAGCCCGCTGACCCTGGGTATCGAAACCATGGGCGGCGTGATGACTGCGCTGATCGAGAAGAACACCACCATCCCGACCAAGAAGTCGCAGGTGTTCTCGACTGCCGACGATAACCAGAGCGCCGTGACCATCCACGTGCTGCAGGGTGAGCGTAAGCAGGCCGCGCAGAACAAGTCGCTGGGCAAGTTCGACCTGGCTGACATTCCGCCAGCGCCACGTGGCGTACCGCAGATTGAAGTGACCTTCGACATCGACGCCAACGGCATCCTGCACGTCGGCGCCAAAGACAAGGCCACCGGCAAGGCTCAGTCGATCGTGATCAAGGCCAACTCCGGCCTGTCCGACGAAGAAATCGAGCGCATGGTGCGTGACGCCGAGGCCAACGCCGAGGAAGACCGCAAGTTCGAAGAGCTGGCCGCTGCCCGTAACCAGGGTGACGCGCTGGTGCACTCGACTCGCAAAATGGTTGCTGACGCGGGTGACAAGGTCACTGCTGAAGAGAAAACCGCGATCGAAGCTGCCGTGGTTGCCCTGGAAGCCGCTGTCAAAGGCGACGACAAGGCTGCCATCGACGCCAAGGTCGAAGAGCTGTCCAAGGTCTCGGCACCCGTTGCTCAGAAGATGTACGCCGAGCAGCAGGCCGAACAGCCTCAGGGCGGCGCGCAGCAAGCCGAGCCGGAAGCCAAGCACGATGACGTGGTTGACGCCGAGTTCGAAGAAGTGAAAGGCGACGACAAGAAGTAAGCGTTGCATGCTGTCGACCCGTTCACCGGCTTGAGCTTGTGAACTGGTAGGATGTCGCCGCGCGGGGGCTTGCTCCCGCGTTGGCGTATCTGGAATTCGAGATTTTTTACAGCATTTGTCCACGCCATTCGTGGTGTGCAGGCAGGTGCTGACGGCGCGGCGCAGATGCCGGACGCCCCACAAGGTGCAAATGACCTATGTCCAAGCGTGATTATTATGAGGTCCTGGGTGTCGAGCGCGGCGCCAGCGAAGCTGACCTCAAGAAGGCCTACCGCCGCCTGGCGATGAAATACCACCCGGACCGCAACCCGGGCGATAAAGAGTCGGAAGACAAGTTCAAGGAGGCCAACGAGGCCTACGAAGTGCTGTCCGATGCGAGCAAGCGTGCGGCATTCGACCAGTACGGCCATGCCGGCGTCGACCCGAGCATGGGTGGCGGTGGTGCCGGCTTCGGTGGCGCCAACTTCTCCGACATCTTCGGTGATGTGTTCAGCGACTTCTTTGGTGGCGGTCGCGGCGGTGGCCGTGGCGGTGCCCAGCGTGGCAGCGACCTGCGCTACACCCTGGAACTGAACCTGGAAGAAGCGGTGCGTGGCACCACGGTCAGCATCCGCGTGCCAACGTTGGTCAACTGCAAGCCGTGCGATGGCTCCGGCGCCAAGAAGGGTTCGACCCCGTCGACCTGCCCGACCTGTGGCGGTATTGGCCAGGTGCGCATGCAGCAAGGCTTCTTCTCGGTGCAGCAGACCTGCCCGCGCTGCCACGGCCAGGGCAAGATCATCACCGACCCGTGCACTTCGTGCCATGGCGAAGGCCGTGTCGAGGAATACAAGACGCTGTCGGTCAAGGTGCCAGCTGGCGTCGATACCGGCGACCGCATCCGCCTGTCTGGCGAGGGCGAGGCGGGTACCCATGGTGGCCCGACCGGCGACCTGTACGTTGTGATCAGCGTGCGCGAACACGAGATCTTCCAGCGCGACGGCAAGCACCTGTATTGCGAAGTGCCAATCAGCTACACCGATGCTGCCCTGGGTGGCGAGCTGGAAGTGCCGACCCTCGATGGTCGCGTGAAGCTGAAAATTCCCGAAGGCACCCAGACCGGCAAGCAGTTCCGCTTGCGTGGCAAGGGTGTGGCGCCAGTGCGTGGCGGTGGTGCAGGTGACCTGCTGTGCCGCGTGGCGGTGGAAACCCCGGTCAATCTCAGCCGCCGCCAGCGTGAGCTGCTCGAAGAGCTGCGCAGTTCGCTGGAAGGCGACAGCTCCCATTCGCCCAAGGCCAGTGGCTGGTTCGATGGCGTGAAGCGCTTCTTCGGCGATCTCTGACAAGGAAATGGCTATGCGACGTATTGCAGTGATGGGCGCGGCAGGGCGGATGGGCAAAACCCTTATCGAAGCCGTGCAGCAAACCCCGGGTGCAGGGCTGACGGCGGCAATCGACCGCCCGGATAGTTCGCTCGTCGGCGCTGATGCTGGTGAGCTGGCGGCCCTCGGTCGGATTGGTGTTCTGCTGTCCGATGACCTGGCCAAAGTCGCCGACGAATTCGACGTGCTGATTGATTTTACTCATCCGTCGGTGACCCTGAAGAACCTGGCCTTCTGCCGTAAGCACGGCAAGGCCATGATCATCGGCACCACCGGTTTTACGGTCGAGGAAAAGCAGCTGCTGGCCGAGGCGGGCAAAGATATCCCGATCGTGTTCGCGGCCAACTTCAGTGTGGGTGTCAACCTTAGCCTCAAGCTGCTCGATATGGCGGCGCGGGTGCTGGGCGATGATGTCGACATCGAGATTATCGAAGCGCATCACCGGCACAAGGTTGATGCCCCCTCCGGCACCGCGCTGCGCATGGGTGAAGTGGTTGCCAATGCGCTAGGGCGTGATCTGCAGGAAGTCGCTGTGTATGGTCGTGAAGGCCAGACCGGCGCGCGTGATCGCAAGACCATCGGTTTCGCCACTGTGCGTGCCGGCGATGTGGTGGGTGATCACACCGTACTGTTTGCTGCCGAAGGCGAGCGCCTTGAAATCACCCACAAAGCCTCCAGCCGCATGACCTTCGCCAAGGGTGCGGTGCGTGCAGCGTTGTGGCTTGATGGGCGTGAGCCGGGCCTCTACGACATGCAGGACGTGCTCGAGCTGCGCTGATCGGTTCGAGCGGTGTTGGCTTCTTCGCGGGTAAACCCGCTTCCACAGGATTTATGCATGGCTTAAGTGCTGTGCGGTCACTGTGGGAGTGGGCTTACCCGCGAAGAGGGCAGCACAGGAATGACGCTCTGTCGCAATCATGTGTTTTAGAGGCACATATGCGGTAGACCGAAAACGCACTTTTCTGTAAGCTACAGCTTTAGTGTGTCCACTAAAAGCGCGCAGCGAATTGAATTCAGCACATAAAAGCGGGGTGACGTGTCCATACGTCACTCCGCTTTTTTGCAACCTGCGATCGCCCTTTCATGCTTGATTTACGGGAGGTCTTCTTGACAAAGCCAGCCATACTCGCCCTTGCCGACGGCAGTATTTTCCGCGGTGAAGCCATCGGTGCCGACGGTCAGACCGTTGGTGAGGTGGTATTCAACACCGCTATGACCGGCTACCAGGAAATCCTTACAGACCCTTCCTACGCGCAGCAGATCGTTACCCTGACCTACCCGCACATCGGCAATACCGGTACTACACCGGAAGATGCCGAGTCGAACCGTGTCTGGTCCGCTGGCCTGGTCATCCGTGACCTGCCGCTGCTGGCCAGCAACTGGCGTAACACCCAGTCGCTGCCTGAGTACCTCAAGGCCAACAATGTCGTCGCCATCGCCGGCATCGACACCCGCCGCCTGACCCGTATCCTGCGCGAAAAAGGCGCTCAGAACGGCTGCATCCTGGCTGGTGACAACATCAGCGAAGAAGCCGCCATCGCTGCTGCCCGCGGCTTCCCTGGCCTGAAGGGCATGGACCTGGCCAAGGTCGTCTCCACCAAGGAACGCTACGAGTGGCGCTCCAGCGTGTGGGAACTGAAAACCGACAGCCACCCGACCATCGACGCTGCCGACCTGCCGTACCACGTGGTCGCCTTCGACTACGGCGTCAAGCTGAACATCCTGCGCATGCTGGTCGCTCGCGGCTGCCGCGTGACCGTGGTGCCTGCCCAGACGCCGGCCAGCGAAGTGCTGGCGCTGAATCCGGACGGCGTGTTCCTGTCCAACGGCCCTGGTGATCCGGAGCCATGCGACTACGCGATCCAGGCGATCAAGGAAATCCTCGAGACCGAGATCCCGGTCTTCGGTATCTGCCTCGGCCACCAGCTGCTGGCCCTGGCCTCCGGCGCCAAGACCGTGAAGATGGGCCACGGTCACCACGGTGCCAACCACCCGGTCCAGGACCTGGACACCGGCGTGGTCATGATCACCAGCCAGAACCACGGTTTCGCCGTTGACGAAGCCACCCTGCCGGGCAACGTCCGCGCCATCCACAAGTCGCTGTTCGACGGCACCCTGCAGGGTATCGAGCGCACCGACAAGAGCGCGTTCAGCTTCCAGGGTCACCCTGAAGCGAGCCCAGGCCCGACCGACGTCGCGCCACTGTTCGATCGTTTCACCGATGCCATGGCCAAGCGCCGCTGAGCATCCTGCATCAAGGCCCCGGGCCGGCTCGCGCCGCGCCCGGAAGCGCCTGACCCAGATTGTTCAAGACGGCTTGCCGACTGACCCGCGGATTTGAGTGACAACCATGCCAAAACGTACAGACATCAAAAGCATCCTGATTCTCGGCGCTGGCCCGATCGTGATCGGCCAGGCCTGCGAATTCGACTATTCCGGCGCCCAGGCCTGCAAAGCCCTGCGCGAAGAAGGTTTCCGCGTCATCCTGGTGAACTCCAACCCGGCCACCATCATGACCGACCCGGCCATGGCCGACGCCACCTACATCGAGCCGATCAAATGGCAGTCGGTGGCCAAGATCATCGAAAAAGAGCGCCCGGATGCGGTGCTGCCGACCATGGGCGGCCAGACTGCACTGAACTGCGCCCTGGATCTGGAGCGCCACGGCGTTCTGGAAAAGTTCGGCGTCGAGATGATCGGTGCCAACGCCGACACCATCGACAAGGCCGAAGACCGTTCGCGCTTCGACAAGGCCATGAAGGACATCGGCCTGGAATGTCCGCGTTCCGGCATCGCCCACAGCATGGAAGAGGCCAACGCGGTCCTCGAGAAGCTCGGGTTCCCGTGCATCATCCGTCCGTCGTTCACCATGGGTGGCACTGGCGGCGGTATCGCCTACAACCGTGAAGAATTCGAAGAAATCTGCACCCGTGGTCTGGACCTGTCGCCAACCAAGGAGCTGTTGATCGATGAATCGCTGATCGGCTGGAAGGAATACGAGATGGAGGTGGTCCGTGACAAGAAGGACAACTGCATCATCGTCTGCTCCATCGAGAACTTCGACCCGATGGGCGTGCACACCGGTGACTCGATCACCGTCGCGCCAGCACAGACTCTGACCGACAAGGAATACCAGATCATGCGCAACGCCTCGCTGGCGGTGCTGCGTGAAATCGGTGTCGAAACCGGCGGTTCCAACGTGCAGTTCGGTATCTGCCCGAACACCGGCCGCATGGTCGTGATCGAGATGAACCCGCGCGTTTCGCGTTCGTCCGCCCTGGCTTCCAAGGCCACCGGCTTCCCGATCGCCAAGATCGCCGCCAAGCTGGCCATTGGTTACACCCTCGACGAACTGCAGAACGACATCACCGGTGGCCGCACCCCGGCGTCCTTCGAGCCGTCGATCGACTACGTCGTCACCAAGCTGCCACGCTTTGCCTTCGAGAAATTCCCGAAAGCCGACGCTCGCCTGACCACTCAGATGAAATCCGTGGGTGAGGTCATGGCCATCGGCCGTACCTTCCAGGAATCCCTGCAGAAAGCCCTGCGCGGCCTGGAAGTCGGTGCCTGCGGTCTTGACCCGAAAGTCGACCTGGCCAGCCCGGAAGCCGCTGGCATCCTCAAGCGCGAACTGACCGTGCCGGGTGCCGAGCGTATCTGGTACGTCGCCGACGCCATGCGTTCGGGCATGACCATCGAAGAGATCTTCCAGCTGACCGGCATCGACCTGTGGTTCCTGGTGCAAATGGAAGACCTGATCAAGGAAGAAGAAAAGGTCAAGACCCTGGCCCTGTCGTCGATCGACAAGGACTACATGCTGCGCCTCAAGCGCAAGGGCTTCTCGGACCAGCGTCTGGCCAAGCTGCTCGGCATCACCGACAAGAACCTGCGTCGTCACCGCCACAAGCTGGAAGTGTTCCCGGTTTACAAGCGCGTCGACACCTGCGCCGCCGAGTTCGCCACCGACACCGCCTACCTGTACTCGACCTATGAGGAAGAGTGCGAGGCCAACCCGTCGACCCGCGACAAGATCATGATCCTGGGTGGCGGCCCGAACCGTATCGGCCAAGGTATCGAGTTCGACTACTGCTGCGTACACGCCGCACTGGCGCTGCGTGAAGACGGTTACGAGACCATCATGGTCAACTGCAACCCGGAAACCGTCTCCACCGACTACGACACTTCCGACCGCCTGTACTTCGAGCCGCTGACCCTGGAAGACGTGCTGGAAGTCTGCCGCGTCGAGAAGCCGAAGGGTGTCATCGTTCACTACGGCGGCCAGACTCCGCTGAAACTGGCTCGTGCCCTGGAAGAAGCCGGCGTACCGATCATCGGTACCAGCCCGGACGCTATCGACCGCGCCGAAGACCGTGAGCGCTTCCAGCAGATGGTTCAACGCCTGAACCTGCTGCAGCCGCCAAACGCCACCGTGCGCAGCGAAGATGAAGCCATCCGCGCTGCTGGCAGCATCGGTTACCCGCTGGTCGTACGCCCATCCTACGTACTGGGTGGCCGTGCCATGGAAATCGTCTACGAACTGGACGAGCTCAAGCGCTATCTGCGTGAAGCTGTACAGGTTTCCAACGACAGCCCGGTACTGCTCGACCACTTCCTCAACTGCGCCATCGAGATGGACGTGGACGCGGTCTGCGACGGCACCGACGTGGTGATCGGCGCGATCATGCAGCACATCGAGCAGGCCGGCGTTCACTCCGGTGACTCGGCGTGCTCGCTGCCGCCTTACTCGCTGAGCAAGGAAGTGCAGGACGAAGTCCGCGTACAGGTCAAGAAAATGGCCCTGGAACTGGGCGTAGTCGGCCTGATGAACGTGCAGCTGGCCCTGCAGGGCGACAAGATCTACGTGATCGAGGTCAACCCGCGTGCCTCGCGTACCGTGCCGTTCGTTTCCAAGTGCATCGGCACCTCCCTGGCAATGATCGCTGCCCGCGTCATGGCTGGCAAAACCCTGAAAGAGCTGGGCTTCACTCAGGAAATCATCCCGAACTTCTACAGCGTCAAGGAAGCCGTCTTCCCGTTCGCCAAGTTCCCAGGGGTTGACCCGATCCTCGGCCCTGAGATGAAATCGACCGGTGAAGTCATGGGTGTCGGTGACAGCTTCGGTGAAGCCTTCGCCAAGGCCCAGATGGGGGCCAGCGAAGTGCTGCCGACCGGCGGAACCGCATTCATCAGCGTGCGTGATGACGACAAGCCACAAGTGGCTGGCGTGGCGCGCGACCTGATCGCCCTGGGCTTCGAAGTGGTTGCCACGGCGGGTACTGCCAAGGTCATCGAAGCGGCTGGCCTGAAAGTGCGCCGTGTGAACAAGGTGACCGAAGGTCGTCCGCACGTGGTCGACATGATCAAGAACGACGAAGTGTCGCTGATCATCAACACCACCGAAGGCCGCCAGTCGATCGCCGATTCCTACTCGATTCGTCGCAATGCGCTGCAGCACAAGATTTACTGCACCACTACCATTGCGGCTGGTGAAGCCATCTGCGAGGCGCTGAAATTCGGTCCCGAGAAGACTGTTCGTCGCCTGCAGGATCTGCATGCAGGACTCAAAGCATGAGCATGACCAAGTACCCGATGACCGTCCAGGGCGCTCGCGCCCTGGAAGAGGAGCTGACCTTCCTGAGCAAGACCGAGCGCCCCCGCCTGAGCCAAGCCATTGGCGAAGCGCGTGAGCTGGGCGACCTCAAGGAAAACGCCGAATACCATGCCGCCCGTGAGGAGCAGGGTATGGTCGAGGCGCGTATCCGCGATATCGAAGGCCGTCTGCAGAACTCGGTGGTGATCGACGTCACCACCATCGCCCACACCGGCAAGGTGATTTTCGGCACCACCGTGGTGCTGGCCAACACCGAGACCGATGACGAGGTGACCTACCAGATCGTTGGCGAAGATGAAGCTGACGTGAAACAAGGCAAGCTTTCGAGCAGCGCACCGATCGCCCGTGCCATCATTGGCAAGGAAGAAGGTGACACCGTGGTGGTCAAGACGCCAAGCGGTACGGTCGAGTACGAGATTGTCGAAGTCAAACACATCTGATCGGCGCCTGCGGGCGCCATCCCTCGAGGGGATCCTCTGGCAACTGGCCCAGGTTTTCTGGGTCGGTGGCCTGTGGGTGTTCCATGTGGGGCTGGTGCCGGCGCTGAAAGTCAGTGGCCTGGCACCCTTGCTGGTGCAGGACGTCGCCGGGCAGATCGACCGCTGGTTGATCGGTGTGGCGTTGCTTGGCTTGTTGACCCAGCTGGCGGTGCTGGCGAGGGTGGACGGCCTGGCGGCCTGGTGGCGGCAGTTTCGCGGGCAGATGCTGTTGTTGGGCTTTGCGGCCTGCGTGGGGTATTACACCTTGCGCTACGGCATCTCGGTCGGCGAGCGCTGGCAGATGTTCTGTTTCCTGGTGCTGGGCTTCTCCGGCATCGTGCTGGTGGCCCAACCGGTCCCGGTCAGGGCGCGCCGCTAGCCGGTACGCAGCCTTGTGGGAGCGGCCTTGTGTCGCGAAAGGGTCGCGAAGCGACCCTGGGATGTCAGCTTTATCGCAAATACCGCTGGGGCTGCTTTGCAGCCCTTTCGCGACGCAAGGCCGCTCTCACACCCGTTACTTGTAACGGTGGATGTTGGACAGCTGCTTGTTTGGCTGTGGGTTCTTGCGGTAGATCAGGGCTTTCTTGCCGATGGTCTGCACCAGCTCCGCACGGCCTGCCTTGCACAGCTCGGCAATGACAGCTGCACGCTCTTCGCGATCTTCCGAGCGAATTTCGACTTTGATCAGCTCGTGGTCGACCAGCGCACGCTCCAATTCGGCGATCACGCCTTCGTTCAAACCGTTGCCGGCAACGATGAGGACCGGCTTCAGGTCATGACCAATGGACTTGTATTGCTTCTTCTGCTCGTTATTGAGCGGCATAATCTGACCCTTTCCGTCTGATTCTGTAAAATTGACGGGCATTTTACCCGAGGGCCACCGGCTCCGCCCAGTCAATCACGACGCATATCATCGAGGTGCCCCGTGGTACAACGTTCCAAAAGCAGCGCAAACTGGCTGCGAGAGCATTTCAACGACCCTTTTGTTAAGCAGGCACAGAAGGATGGCTACCGCTCGCGTGCGAGCTACAAGCTTCTGGAGATCCAGGAAAAAGACCGCCTGATCCGCCCCGGCATGAGCGTGATCGACCTTGGCGCGGCCCCCGGAGGCTGGTCGCAGGTGACCAGTCGTCTGATTGGCGGGCAGGGCCGCCTGATCGCGTCCGATATTCTGGAGATGGACTCGATCCCTGATGTCACCTTCATTCAGGGCGATTTCACCCAGGATGAAGTGCTGCAGCAAATTCTTCAGGCGGTCGGTGATTCGCACGTAGACCTTGTGATTTCCGACATGGCCCCCAATATGAGTGGTACGCCTGCGGTGGACATGCCGCGAGCCATGTTCCTCTGCGAGCTGGCCCTGGACCTGGCGACCCGCGTGCTTAAGCCAGGCGGGGACTTCCTGATCAAGATTTTCCAGGGCGAAGGTTTCGATATGTACCTCAAGGATGTGCGCAGCAAGTTCGACAAGGTACAGATGCGCAAGCCGTCCTCTTCGCGGGACCGTTCCCGCGAGCAGTACTTGCTGGGCAAGGGTTTCAAAGGGGCGTGAGGCGTGTTGCGGGGTGGCTGATAGTTATTTCCAATCGGCTGCCCCGTCTGGATCGTCCGAACTTCGTGTAGTCTAGGTTTCACAAAGGGTTACAGACGGTGCCTGCGGATGCGTAGGTAATGTAGTAAGTTAGGGCGATGAATATCATGCGAGGCACGGCTGCGTCGTGCGCCGGCCTCAGAGGGTAGCGAATTGAACGACATGGCAAAGAATCTGATCCTGTGGTTGATCATCGCGGCTGTCCTGGTGACAGTGATGAACAACTTCTCCAGCCCTAACGAGCCGCAGACCCTCAACTATTCCGACTTCATCCAGCAGGTCAAGGATGGCAAGGTCGAGCGAGTGACCGTCGATGGCTACATCATTACCGGCAAGCGCGCGGACGGTGACAACTTCAAGACCGTGCGCCCGGCTATCACCGACAATGGCCTGATCGGCGACCTGGTCGACAACCACGTGGTCGTCGAAGGCAAGCAGCCTGAGCAGCAGAGCATCTGGACTCAACTGCTGGTGGCAAGTTTCCCGATCCTGGTGATCATCGCCGTGTTCATGTTCTTCATGCGCCAGATGCAAGGTGGTGCCGGTGGCAAGGGCGGGCCGATGAGTTTCGGCAAGAGCAAGGCGCGCCTGCTGTCCGAAGACCAGGTCAAGACTACCCTGGCTGACGTCGCCGGTTGCGACGAGGCCAAGGAAGAGGTTGGCGAACTGGTCGAGTTCCTGCGTGACCCGGGCAAGTTCCAGCGCCTGGGGGGGCGCATCCCGCGCGGCGTGCTGATGGTTGGCCCGCCGGGTACCGGTAAAACCCTGCTGGCCAAGGCCATTGCCGGTGAGGCCAAGGTACCGTTCTTCACCATTTCCGGTTCCGACTTCGTCGAGATGTTCGTCGGTGTCGGTGCCAGCCGTGTCCGTGACATGTTCGAACAGGCCAAGAAGCACGCGCCGTGCATCATCTTCATCGACGAGATCGATGCTGTGGGTCGCCACCGTGGCGCGGGCATGGGTGGTGGTCACGACGAGCGTGAGCAGACCCTCAACCAGTTGCTGGTGGAGATGGACGGCTTCGAAATGAACGATGGCATCATCGTCATTGCCGCCACCAACCGCCCGGACGTGCTCGACCCTGCGTTGCTGCGTCCTGGTCGCTTCGACCGTCAGGTCGTGGTCGGTCTGCCGGACATCCGTGGTCGTGAACAGATCCTTAAAGTGCACATGCGCAAAGTGCCCGTTGGTGAGAACGTCAACCCGGCAGTCATTGCCCGTGGTACCCCAGGCTTCTCCGGCGCCGATCTGGCCAACCTGGTCAACGAGGCTTCGCTGTTTGCCGCTCGCTCCAACAAGCGCCTGGTCGAAATGAAAGAGTTCGAACTGGCCAAGGACAAGATCATGATGGGCGCCGAGCGCAAGACCATGGTCATGTCCGAGAAGGAAAAGAAGAACACCGCCTATCACGAAGCTGGGCACGCGATTGTCGGTCGCCTGGTGCCTGAGCACGATCCGGTCTACAAGGTTTCGATCATCCCGCGTGGTCGAGCCCTGGGTGTGACCATGTTCCTCCCGGAAGAGGACCGATACAGCTTGTCCAAGCGCGCGCTGATCAGCCAGATCTGCTCGCTGTACGGCGGCCGGATCGCCGAGGAGATGACGCTGGGCTTCGATGGTGTCACCACCGGTGCTTCCAACGACATCATGCGGGCCAGCCAGATCGCTCGCAACATGGTCACCAAGTGGGGCTTGTCCGAAAAGCTCGGCCCGCTGATGTATGCGGAAGAGGAGGGCGAGGTCTTCCTCGGCCGTAGTGCTGGCAGCCAGCACTCAAGTGTTTCCGGCGAGACTGCAAAGCTGATCGACTCCGAGGTGCGCAGCATCATCGACCAGTGCTACGCCACGGCCAAGCAACTGTTGATCGATAACCGCGACAAGCTTGAAGCAATGACCGAAGCCTTGATGAAGTACGAGACCATTGATGCCGATCAGATTGACGACATCATGGCGGGCCGTACTCCGCGCGAACCCCGTGACTGGGACGATGACAAGGATTCGGGCACCCCGACTGCCCAGAATGATCGCCCTGAATCGCCGATCGGCGGCCCAGCAGCTCAACACTAAGGGCCTCTATGAGCTCAGTGCAGTACCCGACCCGGTTGCCTTGCGGCAACCGGGTTCTTGATCTTTCTCGTACTCATGTAATGGGTATTCTCAACATCACTCCCGACTCTTTCTCCGATGGCGGGCGCTTCAGCCAGCGCGACGAGGCGTTGCGGCATGCCGAGGCGATGATCGCGGCAGGCGCCACGCTGATCGACATCGGTGGCGAGTCGACTCGCCCTGGTGCGCGTGCCGTTTCGGTCACCGAAGAGATCGAGCGGGTGGCGCCGATGGTTGAGGCTATCAACAGTCGCTTCGATGTGGTCATTTCGGTCGATACCTCAACGCCTGCGGTCATTCGCGAGTCGGCGCGGCTGGGTGCTGGCCTGATCAACGACGTGCGTGCCCTGGAGCGCGATGGTGCCTTGGATGCGGCGGCGGACACTGGCTTGCCAGTTTGCCTGATGCACATGCGAGGCGAGCCCGGGAACATGCAGGACGATCCGCAATACGAAGATGTGACTGCCGACGTATCGCGCTATCTTGAACAGCGGATGGCCGCTTGCGCAGCGGCGGGCATCCCCGCCGAACGAATCATTCTTGATCCAGGCTTCGGTTTCGCCAAGACACTGGCGCATAACCTCAGCCTGTTCAAGCACATGGAAGCGCTCTACCGCCTTGGGCGCCCGCTGCTGGTGGGCGTTTCGCGCAAGAGCATGATCGGCCTGACGCTGGATCGTCCGGTCGGTGAGCGATTGTACGGCAGCCTCGCGCTGGCGGCTCTGGCCATGACCAAGGGGGCCAGCATCCTGCGCGTCCATGATGTGGCCGAAACCGTCGATGTGGTGCGCATGATTGCTGCGGTACAGAACGCCGAATAAGAACGCTGGAGTCCCTATGAGCAGAAAATATTTTGGTACCGACGGTATCCGTGGCCGCGTCGGTGAATACCCGATCACTCCGGATTTCATGTTGAAGCTGGGCTGGGCTGCTGGCATGGCTTTTCGCAAGCAAGGTAATTGCCGCGTGCTGGTGGGCAAGGACACGCGTATTTCCGGTTACATGTTCGAGTCTGCGCTCGAGGCCGGTTTGTCTGCAGCTGGCGCTGACGTGATGCTGCTCGGGCCGATGCCGACACCGGCCATCGCATACCTGACCCGCACCTTCCATGCCGAAGCGGGCATCGTCATCAGTGCCTCGCACAACCCGCACGATGACAACGGCATCAAGTTCTTTTCCGGGCAAGGCACCAAGTTGCCTGACGAAGTCGAGCTGATGATCGAGGAGTTGCTTGATCAGCCAATGACCGTTGTCGAGTCGGGCAAGTTGGGCAAGGTTTCCCGTATCAACGACGCAGCCGGCCGCTATATCGAGTTCTGCAAGAGCAGCGTGCCGAGCAGCACCAGCTTCGACGGACTCAAGCTGGTGGTCGATTGCGCCCACGGTGCTACCTACAAGGTTGCCCCGAGCGTGTTTCGCGAGCTCGGCGCCGATGTTACCGTGCTGCACGCGCAGCCGGACGGCCTGAACATCAACGAGGCCTGCGGCTCGACTCACATCGAATCATTGCAGGCTGCCGTGCTGGTGGGGCATGCCGACCTGGGTATCGCCTTCGACGGCGATGGTGACCGGGTATTGATGGTCGATCACACCGGGGCCATCGTCGATGGCGACGAGTTGCTGTTCATCATTGCCCGAGACCTGCACGAGCGTGGCAAGTTGCAGGGTGGGGTGGTTGGGACACTGATGAGCAACCTGGGCCTGGAGCTCGCGCTCAAGGACCTGGATATCCCCTTCGTGCGGGCCAAGGTAGGCGATCGCTACGTGATGGCCGAACTGCTTGAGCGTGACTGGTTGCTCGGTGGTGAAAACTCCGGGCATGTGGTGTGCTGCAACCACACCACCACCGGTGATGCGATCATTGCCGCGCTGCAGGTGCTGATGGCGCTCAAGCGCCGTGGCGAGACCCTGGCGCAGGCGCGTCAGGCCTTGCGCAAGTGCCCTCAGGTGTTGATCAACGTGCGGTTTGGCGCAAGCAAGGTCGACCCCCTTGAGCATCCGGCAGTCAAAGAGGCCAGCGCCAAGGTGACCGAGGCCATGGCCGGGCGTGGGCGTGTGCTGTTGCGCAAGTCTGGCACCGAGCCTTTGGTGCGGGTGATGGTCGAAGGTGACGACGAAAGCCAGGTGCGCAGCCACGCTGAAGCTCTGGCCAAACTGGTCGCAGAAGTTTGTGCCTGAAATAGGCTTGCCAGCGCAGATCGGGTTGGGTAAGATCTGCGCCCACTTTGACCGACGAGGTAAAGCATGCGTCGCCCTATGGTAGCTGGTAACTGGAAGATGCACGGTACCCGCGCCAGCGTCGCTGAGCTGATCCTGGGCCTGGGCAATATGTCCGTGCCAAATGGTGTTGAAGTCGCGGTGTTCCCGTCTGCGCTGTTCATCAATCAGGTGGTTGATGGTCTGCAGGGTAAAGGGATCACTGTTGGAGCACAGAATTCTGCGGTAAAGCCCGAGCAGGGCGCGCTGACCGGTGAAGTTGCACCAAGTCAGTTGGTTGAAGCAGGTTGCAAGTTGGTCTTGATTGGCCACTCCGAGCGTCGTCAGATCATCGGCGAAAGTGAGGAAGTGCTGAAAGATAAGTTTGCAGCCGCTCAACTTAGTGGTTTAATGCCGGTGCTGTGCGTAGGGGAGACCCTCGAAGAGCGTGAGGCAGGCAAGACACTCGAAGTTGTCGGGGGTCAACTAAGCAGTATCATCGACGCGTTCGGTGTTAAAGCTTTTGCCAATGCAGTTATTGCTTATGAGCCGGTTTGGGCCATTGGCACAGGTTTGACGGCTTCGCCTCAACAAGCTCAGGATGTGCATGCTGCCATCCGCGCTCAGTTGGCGGCCGAAGACGCCGAAGTTGCCGCAAACGTGCAGCTTCTCTACGGCGGCAGCGTGAAGGCGGCCAATGCGGCCGAACTGTTCGGCATGCCGGATATCGATGGGGGGCTCATTGGTGGAGCGTCCCTGAACGCAGACGAATTCGGTGCAATTTGTCGCGCCGCAGGAAACTGAACAAATGCTGGAAACAGTTATCGTTGTTTTTCATCTGTTGGCAGCGCTGTCGCTTGTAGTGCTGGTTCTGTTGCAACAGGGTAAGGGTGCGGAAGCAGGTGCATCTTTCGGCGCAGGTGCCTCAAACACTGTGTTCGGGAGTCAAGGTTCTGCTACCTTCCTGAGTAAATTAACTGCTATACTCGCTGCCACTTTCTTTTTGACAGCACTTGGGTTAGGATACTTCGCGAAGCAACAAGCTCACCAGCTTAGCCAAGCAGGTCTTCCAGATCCAGCGGTGCTAGAAGTGAAAGAGCCGCAAAAACCGGCAGTTAATGATGATGTACCGGTGCTCCAGGAGCAGAAGAGCGAAACCACCAGCAAAGGTGATGTACCTCCTCCGACCGAAGAGCAGAAGTAACGGGTTTCAAGTAGTAGTATTGCCGAGGTGGTGGAATTGGTAGACACGCAACCTTGAGGTGGTTGTGCCCATAGGGTGTAGGGGTTCGAGTCCCCTTCTCGGTACCAATTGAAGCTTGAGAGCCCGCTTTAGCGGGCTTTCTTGCAGGTGAAGGTTTGGGTTTGACCCCTAAGCAGGTTAAGTCTTATACTTTCGCCCCAGCTTTGTCGCGGGGTGGAGCAGCTTGGTAGCTCGTCGGGCTCATAACCCGAAGGTCGTTGGTTCAAATCCAGCCCCCGCAACCAGCTTCAGCGGAGCCCCTTTTCAGGGGCTTTTTGCTAGCCGAACAATTTACGGCGTCGTTGTCCTACGGCGCTTTCAGGGATGGGCGCTTCGCCCATTTTTTATTTGCACAGCATGCACGAGGGGGTTCAGGTGTCGAGCAAGCTAGAACAGTTGCAGGCCTTGTTGGCCCCGGTGGTCGAGGGTCTGGGCTATCAGTGCTGGGGGATCGAGTACGTATCCCAGGGTAAGCATTCGGTACTGCGCATCTATATCGACAAGGAAGACGGCATCCTGGTGGACGACTGCGAAGCGGTCAGCCGTCAGGCCAGCGCGATCCTCGACGTGGAAGATCCGATCAGCAGCGAATATACCCTTGAGGTCTCCTCTCCAGGCATGGATCGCCCACTGTTCACTCTGGAACAGTTTGCCTCGCATGCCGGCGAACAAGTGAAGATCAAGCTGCGTTCACCCTTCGAGGGTCGTCGTAACTTCCAGGGCCTTCTCCGCGGTGTGGAGGATCAGGATGTGGTTGTCCAGGTTGACAATCAAGAGTTCCTGCTGCCGATCGACTCGATCGACAAGGCCAATATTATTCCCAGTTTTGACTGAGACGTGCCGGGCCCGGCGGACTATCCGGGCCCAATGGCTTGCGCAAGGCGAGGCGTACGATGAGCAAAGAAGTACTGCTGGTTGTTGAATCGGTATCCAACGAAAAAGGTGTACCGCCCGGCGTCATTTTCGAAGCGCTGGAAGTGGCCCTGGCTACTGCAACCAAAAAACGTTTTGAGGACGAAGTCGACCTGCGTGTGGAAATCAATCGCCACACCGGTAGCTATGAGACTTTCCGTCGCTGGACCGTGGTCGATGAAAACGACCTGGATGACCCGGCGATTGAAACCTGGCTGGACAAGATCAAGGACACCCACCCGGAAGCGAAAGTCGGTGACGTGATCGAAGAAAAGATCGAGTCCATCGAGTTCGGCCGTATCGCCGCGCAGACCGCCAAACAGGTCATTGTGCAGAAGGTCCGTGAGGCCGAGCGCGCCCAGGTGGTCGACGCTTACCGCGAGCGGGTCAATGAGATCATCTCCGGCACCGTCAAGAAAGTTACCCGTGACAACGTTATCGTCGACCTGGGTAACAACGCTGAGGCCTTGCTGGCCCGCGAAGACATCATTCCACGTGAGACCTTCCGGGTTGGCGTGCGCCTGCGTGCGCTGCTCAAGGAAATCCGCACCGAGAACCGCGGCCCTCAGCTGATCCTGTCGCGCACCGCGCCGCAGATGCTGATCGAGCTGTTCCGCATCGAAGTGCCGGAAATCGCTGAAGGGCTCATTGAAGTCATGGCTGCCTCCCGTGATCCGGGTTCGCGTGCCAAGATCGCCGTCCGCTCCAAGGACAAGCGCATCGACCCGCAAGGCGCCTGCATCGGCATGCGCGGTTCGCGCGTCCAGGCCGTATCCGGCGAGCTGGGTGGTGAGCGTGTGGATATCGTCCTCTGGGACGAGAACCCGGCGCAGTTCGTCATCAACGCCATGTCGCCGGCCGAAGTCGCGGCGATCATCGTCGATGAAGATGCCCATGCAATGGACATTGCCGTTGCCGAAGACAACCTGGCACAAGCTATTGGCCGTGGTGGTCAGAACGTTCGCCTTGCCAGTCAGCTGACTGGCTGGACCCTGAACGTGATGACCGAGAAGGACATCCAGGCCAAGCAACAGGCTGAAACCGGCGACATCCTGCGCAATTTCATCGATGAACTGGAAGTCGACGAGGAGCTGGCCCAAGTGCTGGTCGACGAAGGCTTTACCAGCCTCGAAGAAATTGCCTACGTACCGTTGGAAGAAATGCTCAACATCGATGGCTTTGACGAAGATATCGTCAATGAGCTGCGCGCTCGTGCCAAGGACCGTTTGTTGACCAAGGCCATCGCTACCGAAGAAAAACTGGCAGACGCCCATCCGTCCGACGACCTGCTCTCTCTCGAGGGTATGGACAAGGACCTGGCAGCGGAACTGGCGGTGCGCGGCGTGGTTAACCGCGAAGACCTGGCCGAGCAGTCGATTGACGACCTGCTCGACATCGACGGCATCGACGAAGAGCGTGCCGGCAAGTTGATCATGGCCGCCCGAGCCCACTGGTTCGAGTAATTAGGCGCGGCCTGAGGAGAGAAGTGCATGACGCAAGTCACGGTGAAAGAACTGGCCCAAGAGGTCGAGGCACCGGTAGAGCGCCTGCTGCAGCAGATGCGTGAGGCAGGTCTGCCGCACACCGACGCCGGTCAGGTAGTGACCGACAATGAGAAGCAGACTCTGCTGACCCATTTGAAGAGCAGCCACAAGAGCAAGGTGGAAGAGCCGCGCAAGATTACCTTGCAGCGCAAGACCACCAGCACCCTGCGTGTCGCCGGTAGCAAGAGCATCAGCGTAGAAGTACGCAAGAAGAAAGTTTTCGTGCAGCGCAGCCCTGAAGAAATCCAGGCTGAGCAGAAGCGTGAGCAGGATGAGCGCCGCGCGGCTGAAAATGCCGCTCGCGACAAGGTCGAGGCCGAAGTTCGTCAGCGCAATGAAGAGCAGGCTCGCCGTCAGGCAGCCGATGCGCCAGCTCCAGCCCCGGCGCCTGTCGCCAAGGCCGAGCCAGCGCCTGCCGCTGCTCCAGCTCCGGTAGTCGCCGACGTTCCAGCGTCCGAGGATGCCGCAGCTCGTGCTGCCGAGCGCAAGAAGGACGAAGCCCGTCGCAACGAAGGCCGCACCCGTGACGAAGACCGTCGTGGTGGCGAGCGTCGTGGCGAAGCGCCGCGCGTGTCGATCAAGGTCAAGGTCAAGGAGAAGGAAAAGGCTCCGACTCCTCGTGCCGCACCGCGCACCACCGACGAAGAGAGCGATGGCGCTCGTCGTGGTCGCGGTGGCAAGAGCAAGCTGAAGAAGCGTAACCAGCACGGCTTCCAGAACCCGACCGGCCCAGTCATTCGTGACGTGACCATCGGCGAGACCATCACTGTCTCGGAACTGGCCAACCAGATGTCCGTCAAGGGCGCCGAAGTGGTCAAGTTCATGTTCAAGATGGGCACCCCGGTTACCATTAACCAGGTACTCGACCAGGAAACCGCTCAGCTGATCGCAGAAGAGCTGGGCCACAAGGTCACCCTGGTCAGCGACACCGCCCTGGAAGACTCCCTGGCCGAATCGCTGAAGTTCGAAGGCCAGACCGAGTCGCGCGCGCCGGTGGTTACCGTCATGGGTCACGTTGACCATGGCAAGACCTCGCTGCTCGACTACATCCGTCGTGCCAAGGTTGCTGCAGGCGAAGCCGGTGGTATTACCCAGCACATCGGCGCCTACCACGTGGAAACCGACCGCGGCATGGTCACCTTCCTCGATACCCCGGGCCACGCAGCGTTCACTCAGATGCGTGCTCGTGGTGCCAAGGCGACCGACATCGTCATCCTGGTGGTGGCGGCGGACGACGGCGTGATGCCGCAGACCCGCGAAGCCGTTCAGCATGCCAAGGCAGCTGGCGTTCCGCTGGTGGTTGCAGTGAACAAGATCGACAAGCCGGGCGCCGACCTCGATCGCATCCGCAACGAACTGGCCGTCGAAGGCGTGACCTCCGAGGACTGGGGTGGTGACACTCCGTTCGTCAAGGTTTCGGCGAAGATGGGTACCGGTGTCGACGAACTGCTCGAAGCTGTCCTGCTGCAGGCCGAGATCCTCGAGCTGACCGCCACCCCGACCGCTCCAGGTCGTGGCGTTGTGGTTGAATCGCGCCTGGACAAGGGCCGTGGCCCGGTGGCAACCATCCTGGTTCAGGACGGTACCCTGCGTCAGGGCGACATGGTCCTGTGCGGCTCCAATTATGGCCGCGTGCGTGCCATGCTCGACGAGAACGGCAAGCCTGTGAAGGAAGCCGGCCCGTCGATCCCGGTCGAGATTCTTGGCCTGGACGGTACCCCGGAAGCCGGTGACGAGCTGTCCGTGGTTGCCGACGAGAAGAAGGCCCGCGAAGTTGCCCTGTTCCGTCAGGGCAAGTACCGCGAGGTCAAGCTGGCCCGTGCTCACGCCGGCAAGCTGGAAAACATCTTCGAGACCATGGGTCAGGAAGAGAAGAAGACCCTCAACATCGTCCTCAAGACCGACGTGCGTGGTTCCCTGGAAGCACTGCAGGGCTCGCTCGGCGGCCTGGGCAACGACGAAGTTCAGGTCCGCGTGATCGGTGGCGGCGTAGGTGGTATCACCGAAAGCGACGCCAACCTGGCGCTGGCTTCGAATGCAGTACTGTTCGGCTTCAACGTGCGTGCCGATGCCGGCGCGCGCAAGATCGTCGAGCAGGAAGGTCTGGATATGCGTTACTACAACGTGATCTACGACATCATCGAAGACGTCAAGAAGGCCCTGACCGGCATGCTCGGCAGCGATGTTCGCGAGAACATCCTGGGCGTTGCAGAAGTACGTGACGTGTTCCGTTCGCCGAAGTTCGGCGCCATCGCTGGCTGTATGGTCATCGAGGGTACCGTGTACCGCAACCGTCCGATCCGCGTACTGCGCGACGACGTTGTGATCTTCGAAGGCGAGCTGGAATCGCTGCGTCGCTTCAAGGACGACGCTTCCGAAGTTCGTTCGGGCATGGAGTGCGGTATTGGCGTCAAGAGCTACAACGACGTCAAGGTCGGCGACAAGATCGAAGTCTTCGAGAAAGTCCAGGTTGCTCGTACCCTTTAAGGGTGAGCAGGGCGCCAGCCCCCGCCGCAGGGCGGTGGGCAGCGCCTCAGTAGGTAGCGCCCGGTCAGGCTTCAGCCTCACCGGGCGTTTGCCGCTTTAAGTTACAGGTAGCAAGAATGGCCAAAGAATACAGCCGTACCCAACGTATCGGTGATCAGATGCAGCGCGAGCTGGCCGAGCTGATCCGCCGTGAAGTCAAAGACCCACGCGTCGGTCTGGTGACCATCACCGCAGTGGATGTCAGCCGCGACCTGGGTCATGCCAAGGTCTTCATCACCGTCATGGGCGAAGAAGCGCCAGACGCCGTGCAGCAGTCGCTCAAGGCTCTGAACAGCGCCGCAAGCTTCCTGCGCCTGCACCTGGGCCGCTCGATGCAGCTGCGCAGCGTGCCGCAGCTGCACTTCCACTTCGATGAAAGTGTCAGCCGAGGTGTCCACCTGTCGGCGCTGATCGAGCGTGCAGTGGCCGAAGACCGCCTGCACAAGGATGCCGACGAGCCGGACGCCAAGGAGTAAGCGGTGGCCCAGGTCAAACGTATCCGCCGCAACGTCAGCGGCATCATCCTGCTCGACAAGCCGCTGGGTTTCACCTCCAACGCCGCGTTGCAGAAAGTCCGCTGGTTGCTCAATGCCGAGAAGGCCGGCCACACCGGCAGCCTCGACCCGCTGGCCACCGGCGTGCTGCCGCTGTGCTTCGGTGAGGCGACCAAGTTTTCGCAGTATTTGCTCGATTCTGACAAGGGCTACGAAACGGTCATGCAGATGGGGCAGACTACCAGCACCGCGGACGCTGAAGGCGAAGTCCTGCAGACCCGTGAGGTGACCGTTGGTCGCGCCGATATCGAAGCGGTGATTCCGCGTTTTCGCGGTGAAATCCTCCAAGTACCGCCGATGTACTCGGCGCTCAAGCGCGACGGCCAGCCGCTTTACAAACTGGCGCGTGCAGGAGAGGTAGTGGAGCGCGAGGCGCGTTCTGTTACTATTGGCCGCTTGGAGTTGCTCGAGTGCGAAGGCACCCGTGCACGGTTGTCGGTAGGCTGCAGCAAAGGCACCTATATCCGTACCCTGGTGGAGGATATCGGCGAGGCTCTGGGCTGCGGCGCTTATGTCGCCGAGCTGCGCCGGACCCAGGCCGGGCCGTTCGCCCTGGCCCAGACGGTAACCCTCGAGGAACTCGAGCAGGCCCATGCCGAAGGTGGCAACGAAGCGCTCGATCGCTTCCTGATGCCGTCCGACAGTGGGCTGCAGGACTGGCCACTGGTGTGCCTGTCCGAGCACAGCGCTTTCTACTGGCTGCATGGCCAGGCAGTGCGTGCGCCGGATGCACCGCAGTTCGGCATGGTCCGCGTACAGGATCACAATGGCCGCTTCATCGGTATCGGTGAAGTGAGCGAAGACGGGCGCATTGCGCCGCGTCGACTGATTCGGTCGGAATGACCGAAACCACAGGCGCAGGCTTAGGCTGAAACCGGTGGACCGAGGGTGGCTGTCAGTAGGCACGGTCACAACTCATTTTATTAATACAGGGTTTTGCCCCTGGCCTATTGGAGCCCGCTTGCGGGATCCGTTTAATTTGGAGAAGCCTCATGGCCCTCAGCGTTGAAGAAAAAGCTCAGATCGTTGCCGATTACCAGCAAGCCGCCGGCGATACCGGTAGCCCGGAAGTGCAGGTTGCTCTGCTGACCGCCAACATCAACAAGCTGCAAGGCCACTTCAAGGCCAACGATAAAGACCACCACTCCCGTCGTGGTCTGATCCGTATGGTCAACCAGCGTCGTAAGCTGCTGGACTACCTGAAGGGCAAAGACACCACTCGTTACAGCGCCCTGATCGGTCGCCTGGGCCTGCGTCGCTAATAGCGGCCTGGTCAGTGGTGTGCATGGCGTGTCGCAGGCTTCGGCTATGCTGCTTTGCAGCATCGTCGTCGGACACGCCACGCGTATCTCCGAGGTTGGCAGCCTGGTTTTGCTGAGCGGTTTACCGCGCAGCAGCCAGGCTCCCAACCTCGTGTTGTATCTGGACGGTCAATGGGGCCGATTCCCCGTTCTGCCCAAGAATTCGCAAGAAACCAGTTCCCCCCAGAGCCACTGAAAAAGGTAGGAAACCGTGAACCCGGTAATCAAGAAATTCCAGTTCGGTCAATCGACCGTTACTCTCGAAACGGGCCGTATCGCCCGCCAGGCAACCGGCGCCGTGCTGGTTACCGTCGACAACGACGTCACCGTGCTGGTGACCGTGGTTGGCGCCAAGCAGGCCGACCCAGGCAAGGGTTTCTTCCCGCTGTCGGTCCACTATCAGGAAAAGACCTACGCCGCCGGTAAGATCCCGGGTGGCTTCTTCAAGCGTGAAGGCCGTCCTTCCGAGAAAGAGACGCTGACCTCGCGCCTGATCGACCGTCCGATCCGTCCGCTGTTCCCTGAAGGTTTCATGAACGAAGTGCAGGTTGTCTGCACCGTGGTTTCCACCAGCAAGAAGACCGATCCGGACATCGCTGCGATGATCGGTACCTCGGCTGCCCTGGCTATCTCCGGCATTCCGTTCGAAGGCCCGATCGGCGCTGCCCGCGTTGCCTTCCACGAAAGCACCGGCTACCTGCTGAACCCGACCTACGAGCAACTGGCTGCCTCGAGCCTGGACATGGTCGTTGCCGGTACTTCCGATGCGGTGCTGATGGTTGAATCGGAAGCTCAGGAGCTGACCGAAGACCAGATGCTGGGCGCTGTACTGTTCGCCCACGACGAATTCCAGGCTGTTATCCAGGCTGTCAAAGAACTGGCCGCAGAAGCTGCCAAGCCGACCTGGGACTGGAAACCAGCCGTTGCCAACACCGAACTGTTCAACGCTATCCGCGCCGAGTTCGGCGAAGCCGTTTCGCAGGGCTACACCATCACCGTCAAGGCTGACCGCTACGCACGCCTGGGCGAGCTGCGCGATCAGGCCGTTGCCAAGTTCTCCGGTGAAGAAGGCCAGCCTTCGGCTGGTGAAGTCAAAGACATCTTCGGCGAAATCGAATACCGCACCGTTCGTGAAAACATCGTCAACGGCAAGCCACGTATCGACGGCCGCGACACCAAGACCGTACGCCCCCTGAACATCGAAGTCGGCGTACTGCCGAAGACTCACGGTTCGGCGCTGTTCACCCGTGGCGAAACCCAGGCCCTGGTCGTTGCGACCCTGGGTACTGCGCGTGACGCCCAGCTGCTGGACACCCTCGAAGGCGAGAAGAAAGACCCGTTCATGCTGCACTACAACTTCCCACCGTTCTCGGTAGGCGAGTGTGGTCGCATGGGGGGGGCCGGCCGCCGCGAAATCGGCCACGGCCGTCTGGCCCGTCGTTCGGTTCAGGCCATGCTGCCAGCCGCTGACGTGTTCCCGTACACCATCCGCGTGGTTTCGGAAATCACCGAATCCAACGGTTCCAGCTCCATGGCCTCGGTTTGCGGTGCTTCCCTGGCTCTGATGGACGCCGGTGTACCGATGAAGGCTCCGGTTGCCGGCATCGCCATGGGCCTGGTCAAGGAAGGCGACAAGTTCGCAGTCCTGACCGACATCCTGGGCGACGAAGACCACCTGGGCGACATGGACTTCAAGGTTGCGGGTACCGCCAAAGGTGTTACCGCGCTGCAGATGGACATCAAGATCAACGGTATCACCGAAGAGATCATGGAAATCGCCCTGGGTCAGGCCCTGGAAGCGCGCCTGAATATCCTCGGCCAGATGAACCAGATCATTGGCGAGTCGCGTACCGAGCTGTCGGCCAACGCCCCGACCATGATCGCGATGAAGATCGACACCGACAAGATCCGTGACGTCATCGGCAAAGGCGGCGCCACCATTCGTGCCATCTGCGAAGAGACCAAGGCTTCGATCGACATCGAAGACGACGGCTCGATCAAGATCTTCGGCGAAACCAAGGAAGCGGCAGAGGCTGCCAAGCAGCGCATCCTGGGCATCACTGCCGAGGCCGAGATCGGCAAGATCTACGTCGGCAAGGTCGAGCGTATTGTCGACTTCGGCGCCTTCGTCAACATCCTGCCTGGCAAGGACGGCCTGGTGCACATCTCGATGCTGAGCGACGCTCGCGTAGAGAAAGTCACCGATGTGCTGAAAGAAGGTCAGGAAGTTGAAGTGCTGGTACTGGACGTGGACAACCGCGGCCGTATCAAGCTGTCGATCAAGGACGTTGCCGCGGCCAAGGCCTCGGGCGTCTAAGCGACTGACACGCAACAGGAAAGGGGCCCTTCGGGGCCCTTTTTTTATGCGCATCGGGAACCTTTTGCGTACTTGCATCTTGCATGCAGGTTATGTGGCCTGATTGCAAAATGCACGACTGCTACTGTCTGGGGCTTCTCATAAGTCATTGATTTTTAGGGAAACAAGCGAAGCGGTAAAGCTGGCACAGCACATGCAATTACACTCTTACCTGCCGCCAGGACTTACGGCGCAGACCTTTCGAAAAACAGGAGTGACCCACATGAAGAAGTTCGCCATTGCTGCCGCTACTGCTACCGCTCTGACCCTGACCATGGCTAACGCGGCGTTCGCCCAACAGTCCACCCAGGCCCCCATGACGATCGCGGCCGGTGAAATGACCAAAGCCAAGGAAGCGACCTCGGACACCTGGATCACCACCAAGGTGAAATCGGACCTCATGACCGAGAAGGGCATTCCAGGCAGCGACATCAAGGTCGAGACCAACAAAGGTGTCGTATCCCTGTCGTCGGAAACTGCCGTTACCGAATCGCAGAAAAAAATGGCGGTTGATATCACCAAGAAAATCAAAGGCGTGAAGGCCGTTTCCGCTGATGGCCTGAAAGCCGAATAAGGAATGTCCCGTCGGCCAAACGGACTTGGCCACCTTCACTGAAAAAGCCCTGGCCTGTGCCGGGGCTTTTTCATGGGCGTTCAATACACCGGATTGCGGGCGATCACATCGCTCTCGAAGCATTCCTGTTCGATGATCAGCGGCTCGACCTGCGGGCGGCTGTCGCGGAAATGTGCGGTCTGCGTGTGCGCTTCGTACGCATCATCGTCGCGGTAGATCTCGTACAGGTAGATCACGTCGGGGTGGAGCCTGTCCTGGGATACGTCGAACACCAGGCAACCTGGTTCGGTAGCGACGGAGGCAGCGGCATTGACCTTGATGGCGCTCAGGAAGGCTTCGGCGCAACCAGGTTTTACACGGGTCTTGATGAACAGGCTATACACAGGGCGATCCTTTTGTTTTAAATTCCATTTTGAATTGTATACAAAAAGGAGTCGCGCCAATGTTTGAATTACCTGCTCGTCCCGGTCGCCTGAATGGCTTGCGCCATATTGCCCTGCTGGTGCCCAACCTGGAGGAGTGCGAGCGTTTCTACGTCGATGTGATGGGCATGGAGGTGCTGAACCGGGCCAACGAGGACTTGGTTTACCTGACCTGCGGTAACGACAACCTGTCGCTGGGGCGTGGGGCAGGGGCGGCCAATGGGTTGCAGACGCTCGACCATTACGGCTTCATCGTCGATAGCGTGGAAGAGCTGGAGGCCTGGTACCAGTACTTCAAGGCGCGTGGTGTGACCTTGCTCGACAAACCGTTCAATCATGGTGATGGTGCGCGCAGCTTCCACCTGCTGGACCCTGCGGGGAACAAGGTACAGCCGCTGTATCACCCATCGGTGTCGGGGCAGCGGCTGGTGTGAGCCAGTATCGCGTCTGCCCGTAGGAGTGGCCTTGTGTCGCGAAAGGGCCGCGCAGCGGCCCCGGCAACTCATGCGGCGAAGCTGCAATCATGGGGGCGCTTCGCACCCCTTTCGCGACACAAGGCCGCTCCTGCAAGGGCGCATACAGGCTTGTGGCTACTCAGCATCCAGGTGCATCGGGGTAACCACCCGCCCATCACGTTCAGCCTGCCCAAGGTTGGTGTCGATGAAATACACCCGGTCATCTTCGAGCTTGCCCTTGTCGACCAGGTAGTCCTTGATGCTGCTGGCCCGCTCCTGGCCAAGGGTACGCAGTAATGCCGTGCTTTCAGCCCAGGACTTGATCACTGCCTCGCGCAGCTTGGTGGCGCGCTCGTCCCGGCTCAATTGCTCCCACTCGGCTGGGGGTTGTTGTTTCAGGCGGGTGCGGTAGATGCCTTCGAGCATCGCCGGTTTGTCGCTGTCATCGACCTGCAGCATCGAGGCGTTGGCCGGTACCTTGTCGCCACGGCGCTGCAGGATCTTGTACCAGGTCGCCTGGTATTCACGTTCCAGGCGCTGCTGGGCGATCAACGGGCCGTCGCTGCTCTGGGCGCTGGTGCCTTCGATTTCCAGGCGCAGTTCCGGGCGCTCCTTGAGCGCCGATGCCAGTTTGTCCAGGGTCGACTGCGCATCGCCACTAAGCTCGCTGGAACCAGGGGCGAAGGCCACCGTACCCAGGTCTTGCGAGCCACCACCGGCAATCAGCCCGCCGATGAACTTGAACGGCGCCTGGGCCGCACGCAGCACCAGGTTGCGCAGGGTCTGCCAGACGATCGGCATGACGCTGAACTGCGGGTTGTTGAGGTCGCCCGAAACCGGCAGTTCGATGGAGATCCGCCCTTCGGTGTCCTTGAGCAAGGCGATCGCCAAGCGGATTGGGAGGTCCACCGCATCAGGGCTGTCGACCTTTTCCCCCAGTTGCAGCTGTTCGACCACCACCTTGTTCTCGGCCTTGAGCTGGCCGTTGGTGATCAGGTAGTGCAGGTCAAGGTTCAGCCGGCCTTTGCGGATACGGAAACCAGCGAACTTGCCGGAGTAGGGGGTCAACGTGGTCAGTTCGACGCGCTTGAAACTGGTGGCGATATCCAGGCTGGCCAGCGGGTTGAACGGGTTGAGCGCGCCCTTGATGGTGACCGGGGCATAACGGTCGACCTTGCCTTTGACGTCGACCTTGGCCGGTGCCGGCTTGCGGTTGTCGATGGTGCCTATCTGGCCGTTGAGCTGCTGGATGGCGGTGGCGAAGTTCGGTGTCAGGGTCAGGTCGGCGAAGTTGGCCGAGCCATCGTTGATGTCGATCTGGCCGATGTGGATGCCGAGGGGCTTGCTGGCTGCAGCACTGGCTGGCTTGGCCGGGCTGCTGGACGGCGCGCCGGCCGGTTGCGGGATCAGCAGGTCGTCGATGCTGGTGGTGCGGTCTTCGTTGATGATGAAACGCGCGTAGGGCTGCAGCAGGGTGACTTTGTCGATCGACAAGGCATCACCGTGCACATACGACAGGGCATCGACGTTTACTTGCTGCCATTTGACGAAATCACGGCCCTTGATGGTGTCCAGGGTATGCAGCTGGTTGACCTGGGCCTTGCCAGCAACCGTGAAGGCCAGAGGCTCGGTGCGCTTGAGGTCGACCTTGAGGTCGCTGGCGAGCATGCCGCTGCGCAGTTCGAGGCGAATGAACGGGCTGATGTACGCCTGGGCGATACGCAGGTCGATGTCACGGGTGCTGACATCGAGCTTGGCGGTGACCGGCGCCAGGTTCACTTCACCTGCCGCCTGCAGCTTGCCTTGTTTGCCAACGCCGGTGTCGAGCTTGAGGGTAAAAGGCGACTGGTTGAGGCTGTCGAAACCCTGCATGTCGAGGTTCAGCGGGCCGACATCCAGCGCTACCGGCTCCTTCTGGCTACGGTCGGCGAGGTGTACCTGGTAGTTGCGCAGTTGCACGTCCTTGAGCAGTACCTGCCACGGCTTGCTTGGCGCCTTTGCGGCTTTCTCCTGCGGCGTTGGTTCAGCAGCCGCCGGCTCGGCTTTCTCCTTCGGCGTGGCTTTGGCCGGCTGGCTGGCGAACAGCTTCTGCCAGTCGAGTTGGCCGTCCTTTTCCAGAGCCGCCCAGGTTTCCAGCTTTTCGCTGCGAACCTTGCCGACGGTGACCAGCTGCTTGGCCAGGTCGATGGACGTCTCGCTTACTTCCAGGCTGGCCAGGCGCACCAGCGGCCGGTCATCCGGGGCCTTGATGGCGAACGGCGCGATCTTGACCGAGGTATTGTCCAGCAACAGCTCGGTTTCCTTGGACAGGTTGAGCTTGTAGTGGGTGTCGAGGTTAAGCACGCCGTCTTCCAGCACCAGCGGCAGGGCATCGCGCACGTAGGGCCAGAACAGTTTCATCTTGCCGTCGGTGACTTTCAGGGTGCCTTCCGAGCCCAGGGGGGCCAGGCTCAGGGTGCCGGTCCAGTCGACCTGGCCGCCATTGGGGCCCTTGGCCACCAAGGTCATGTCGGCGTTGTCGTCTGGCAGGGTGCTGAGGTTTTTCAGCTCCAGGTTCATGTCGTCGTAGATGAACTCGATCGGCTCGCTCGGGCGCTGGTCCTCGAAGTGCAGATAACCGCCACTGAGCTTGATGCTGCCAATACGCAGTGGGAACGGGTCGCTGGGTGGCTGCTCCGGCTTGGGTTCGCTGGCGGGCAACTTGAACAGTTGGGTCAGGTTGAGCGTACCGTCCTTGGCGAACAGCACCTCGTTGCGTGGCTTGTCGAGTTCGATGGCCTGCAGGTGCAGGGCGCCGCTCCACAAGCTGTCGAGCGCCAGGTTGGCGTACAGCCGTTCAAAGCCGACCTGCTCCTTGCCAGGCTCGCCGAGCTGCAGGCCCCAAAGCGTCAGCTCGAGGCTGAAGGGGTTGAGTTCGATGCGTTGCAGGTGTGCCGGCACGGTGGCGTACTGCGCCAGCTGCTGGTTGGCGATACGCAAGGCGACACCAGGAAGAATGAGGAAGCCGAGCAGGCTGTATAGGGCCACCAGAGCCAGCAGGGCGCCGAGGGCGCGAGTCAATCCTTTGTACATGTGTCGCTTCGTCTGTCTAAGCAGGAGTGGTTGGAGTATGGCACGTTAAATCGGTTCCGCTGGGGCGACCATTTCCCGTCACTCGATACCCATGCGTCGCCTGGCCCGATGTGCAGAGCCGTCTCGCATGGCCCAGCGCAGAATTGGCGCTGTGCTTTGCAGGCCAAGGCGGATCATGCGCCGTTGCAGCGGCCCTTGTTGCAGGCCGAGCATGGCCTGAGCCCAGCCCGGCAGCAGATCGATGCCGGCATGCAACATTAGCTTGCCGACCGGCTCGGCAAGGCGGCTTGGCGCGGGTGCATCGAGCAGGATCTCGACAACCTCCAGGCTACGCGCGCTGCATTGCAGTTGTGGGCGCATTCGGTGCAGGTAGTCCGCGACCTGCTGGCAGGAGCGGGGGACATTGCGCGCCCCGAGGCGTTCGGCGATCAGGGCGATCTCGGCGTAATAGGCGTCCTGATCGGCACGTGAAAGGCCGGGGTCGCGGTAGCGCAGGTGGGCCGCGAGGAAGCTGCTGACCTCCGCCACGTGCACCCAGGTCAGCAGGTTGGGGTCACTTGCGGCATATGGGCTGCCATCGGGCGCGGTGCCGGTCACCTGCAAGTGGATGGTGCGCACCTTGTCGATCAGCCATTCGGCATCGCGGGTAGCGCCGAAGGTGGTGCCAGAGATGAACTGGCTGGTGCGGCGCAGGCGGCCGAGCAGGTCTTCGCGGAAGTTGGAGTGGTCCCACACCCCGGCCAGGGCCAATGGGTGCAGCAGTTGCAGCATCAGCGCACTGATACCGCCGACCAGCATGCTCGGGAAGTCGCCATGCACCCGCCAACTGATGCTGTGCGGGCCGAACAGGCCGGGGTCGCCTTTGGGGGACTCGAGGTCGAGCTGGCCGAGGGCAAGCCCGGTGAGGCTCATGACCTGGGTTTCGATGCGGCGGCGTAGGGCTTCCATGGCGTCCTGTGCTTCAGGACGGCCATGGCAAGTGGCCGCCCGTTATTGATTGAGGCGTTTGTCGATCAGGCCCTGCACCACGCTTGGGTCGGCCAGGGTCGAGGTGTCGCCGAGGTTGTCCAGTTCGTTGCAGGCAATCTTGCGCAGTATACGCCGCATGATCTTGCCCGAGCGGGTCTTGGGCAAGGCGGGTGCCCACTGGATCAGTTCCGGCTTGGCAAAGCTGCCGATCTCCTTGCTGACCAGTGTCAGCAGCTCGGCCTTGAGTGCATCGTCAGGGGTAATACCGTTCATGGTGGTGACGAAGGCATACACGCCTTGGCCCTTGAGGTCATGGGGGTAGCCGACCACGGCGGCCTCGGCGACGCTGTCGTGCAGCACCAGCGCGCTTTCTACCTCGGCAGTGCCGATGCGGTGGCCGGAGACGTTGATCACATCATCGATGCGGCCGGTGATCCAGTAATCGCCGTCGGCATCGCGGCGGGCGCCGTCACCGGTGAAGTAGTAACCGGGCATGGGCTTGAAGTAGGTATCGACCATACGCTGGTGGTCGCCATAGACGCTGCGGATCTGCCCGGGCCAGCTGGCCTTGATCACCAGCAGACCGGCGCCCGGGCCCTCGATCAGTTTGCCTTTGTCGTCCAGCAGCACCGGCTGCACGCCGAACATTGGCTGTGTGGCGCAGCCGGGCTTGAGCCTTTGGGCCCCTGGTAGCGGCGTGAGCATGATGCCGCCGGTTTCGGTCTGCCACCAGGTGTCGACGATTGGGCAGCGCTTTTGCCCAACCTCTTCGAAGTACCACTCCCAGGCTTCGGGGTTGATCGGTTCGCCAACGCTGCCGAGCAGGCGCAGGCTTTCGCGCGAGGTGCTCTGCAGCGGTGCCGAACCCTCACGCATCAATGCGCGCAGCGCGGTGGGCGCGGTGTAGAAGATGTTCACCTGGTGTTTGTCCACCACCTGCCAGAAGCGCGAAGTGTCCGGGTAGTTGGGTACGCCTTCGAACATCAGCGAAATCGCACCGTTGGCCAGCGGCCCGTAAACGATGTAGCTGTGGCCCGTGACCCAGCCGACGTCGGCCGTGCACCAGAACACCTCGCCGTCGCGGTAGTCGAACACCACCTTGAAGGTCATCGTCGCCTGCAGCAGGTAGCCACCGGTGGTATGCAGCACGCCCTTGGGCTTGCCGGTGCTGCCGGAGGTATACAGGATGAACAACGGGTCTTCAGCATCCATTGGCGCTGGTGGGCAATCGTCACCGGCCTTGTCGGTCGCTTCGTGGTACCAGAGGTCGCGACCCTGGCTCCAGGCCACATCGCCACCGGTGCGACGCACCACGAACACGCTGCTGACTGCAGGGCAGCTGGCCAGGGCCTTGTCGACGTTCTGCTTGAGGGGGATGCGCTTGCCACCCCGCACACCTTCATCGGCGGTGATCACGGTGCGGCAGTCAGCGTCGAGAATGCGGTCGCGCAGGGCATCTGGGGAGAAGCCGCCGAACACCACCGAGTGGATGGCGCCGATGCGTGTGCAGGCGAGCATGGCGTAAGCGGCTTCGGGAATCATCGGCATGTAGATGCACACTCGGTCGCCTTTGTTCACGCCGCGTGCCTTCAGGGCATTGGCCAGGCGGCAGACCTGACGGTGCAGTTCGCGGTAGGTGATGGCCTTGGAATCCTTGGGGTCGTCGCCTTCCCACAGCAGTGCGGTTTGTCCGCCGCGCTGGGCCAGGTGACGATCAATGCAGTTGTAGCTGACGTTCAGTTGGCCACCGTCGAACCAGCGGGCCTTGCCGGTCTTCAGGTCACATTGCTGGACGCTCGACCAGGGTTTGATCCAGTTGAGGCGTTTGGCCTGTTCTGCCCAGAAGGTGTCGGGGTCATCGACCGACTGGCGGTAGAGGCGCTGGTAGTCGTCGGGGGAGAGGCTGGCGGCCTGGCTGACGGCCAGGGCCTGGGGATACTGCCTGATATCGAACATGGCGGTGGTCCTGCTCTTGTGAGGGGCGAGGGACAGCAGCGGCTATTCGATGGACAGTGTAGTCAGCGGGGATGTTCCTTGAAGGCTGGTGCTGAGGTTGTAGGAGCGGCCTTGTGTCGCGAAAGGGCTGCGAAGCAGCCCCAGATCCTAGAGTAAAAGCATGAATGGCCGGGGCCTTTCGCGACACCAGGCCGCTCCCACAAAGAGCAGCCTGGTGAGCGCGGGTCAACCGCGGTGACGACCGCGGAAGTAATTGATCAGGCCCTGGGTGGAGCCATCTTCGGCGCTGTCTTCCAGGCTGCCGACTAAGCGCTGGTAAACGCCCTTGCCCAGTTCCTTGCCCAGTTCCACGCCCCACTGGTCGAAGGCATTGATGCCCCAGATCACGCTTTGCACGAACACCTTGTGCTCGTACATCGCCACCAGTGCGCCCAGGCGACGCGGGCTGATACGCTCGACCACCAGAGTGTTGCTCGGGCGGTTGCCCGGGATCACCTTGTGCGGCGCGAGCTTTTCGATGTCCGCTTCGTTCAGGCCCTTTTGGCGCAATTCGGCCTCGGCCTCCTCACGGGTCTTGCCGAGCATCAGCGCCTGGCTTTGCGACAGGCAGTTGGCGTACAGCCACTGATGGTGGTCGGCCACCGGGTTGAAGCTGACCACTGGCACGATGAAGTCGGCCGGGATCAGCTGGGTGCCCTGGTGCAGCAACTGGTGATAGGCATGCTGGCCGTTGCAGCCGACGCCGCCCCAGATCACCGGGCCGGTATCGGTTTTGACCGGGGTGCCATCTTGCAGCACGCTCTTGCCGTTGGACTCCATATCCAGCTGTTGCAGGTGCTTGGTGATGTTGCGCAGGTAATGGTCATACGGCAGGATCGCGTGGCTGCTCGCGCCCCAGAAGTTGCCGTACCAGACACCCAGCAGGGCCAGCAGCACCGGCATGTTCTTGTCGAACGGTGCGGTCTGGAAGTGCTGGTCCATGGTGTAGGCACCCGACAGCAACTCCTTGAAGTTGGCGGTGCCGATGGCCAAGGCGATTGGCAGGCCGATGGCCGACCACAGCGAGTAGCGCCCGCCTACCCAGTCCCACATCGGGAAGATGTTCTCTTCACGAATGCCGAATGCCACGGCGGCGGCCTTGTTGCTGGATACTGCGATGAAGTGGCGATACAGCTCTGCTTCCGTGCCGCCTTGGGCCAGGTACCAGGTGCGCGCGGCCATGGCGTTCTTCAGCGTCTCGAGGGTGTTGAACGACTTCGACGAGACGATGAACAGCGTGGTTTCGGCGCGCAGGTTGGCCGACAGCTCATGGAATTCACTGCCGTCGATATTGGCCAGGTAATGGCAGCGCACGCCGCGCTGGGCATAAGGCAACAGAGCTTCGGAAACCAGCTCGGGGCCGAGGAACGAGCCGCCGATGCCAATGTTGACCACATCGGTGATCGGCTTTTCGCTGTGGCCACGCCACAAGCCGTCATGAATGCGGCCGACCAGCTCGGTGATCTGGTTGAGTACCTTGTGCACTTCCGGCATCACGTTGACGCCGTTGACGCTGAGCTTGTCGCCTACCGGGCGGCGCAGCGCGGTGTGCAGCACCGGGCGGCCTTCGGAGGCGTTGATGATCTCGCCGCTGAACATCGACTTGATCGCATCCTGCAGGCCGACTTGTTCCGCCAGGTTCACCAGCAGGTCGCGGGTTTCGTCGGTGATCAGGTTTTTCGAATAGTCGAGGAACAACCCGCAGCTGCTGAGGGAGAATTGGTCGAAGCGCTTGGCATCGGCGGCAAAGGCTTCGCGCATGCTGAAGCCTTGCATGGCGTCGCGGTGTTTCTGCAGGTCCTGCCAGGCGGGCAGGGCCGTCACATCGTGGGGGGTACGGTAATACGCCATTGCGGGGAATTCCTTGATGCGTGGTGAGCCTTGGACAGGGCAGTCATTGCCGGGTTCAGACTGGCCATCATTATAGGCAAAGGCCACGCGCAGGGAATGGGTATGGCAGGGGATTTTGGGAGGGGCGCTGGGCGCGCCCCAAGCCATTATGCGGTTTTCTCGTCCAGATGCAGGTAAAGGTTGTCGATAAGGCGAGTGTTACCCAGGTATGCCGCTACGAGAATCACCAGGTCCCGGTCGCCGAATGTTGCCGGGCGCAGGTTCACTGCATGACGCACTTCCAGGTAGTCCGGGCGCAGCCCGGCAGCGATCAGATCCGCCTTGCCTTGCTCGAGCAGCGCCGCGAAATCTGCCTGGCCACGGCCAAGCGCTTCACCGATCTGCTTCAAGGTGCGATACACCACGGGTGCGGTGCTGCGTTGTTCAGGCGTCAGGTATCCGTTGCGCGAAGACAGCGCCAGGCCATCTTCGGCGCGCACGGTCGGCTCACCGATGATCTGGATCGGCATGTTCAGGTCGCGCACCATGGCACGGATCACTGCCAGCTGCTGGTAGTCCTTCTCGCCAAACACGGCCAGGTCTGGCTGGACCATGTTGAACAGCTTGCTGACCACGGTCGCCACGCCTTCGAAATGCCCAGGGCGGCTGGCACCGCACAGGCCCTCGGAGAGGCTGGGCACGCTGACGCGGGTTTGCACGGCCATGCCGTCGGGGTACATCTCTTCGACAGTGGGCGCGAACAGCAGGTGGCAGCCCGCATCGAGCAGGCGCTGCTGGTCGGCAGCGAGGGTGCGCGGGTATTTGTCGAGGTCTTCGTTGGCACCGAACTGCAGCGGGTTGACGAAGATGCTGGCGACCACGAAATCGGCACGTTGGGCGGCCTTGGTCACCAGCGCGGCATGGCCGCTGTGCAGGTTGCCCATGGTCGGCACGAAGGCGATTCGCTTGCCTTCGCTGCGGGCACGGGCGACGGCGGCACGCAGTTCGCGGACGGTCTTGACTGTGTTCATGCGCTGAATCCGTGCTCGGCTGCCGGGAAGGTAACGTCCTTGACGGCCTTCACGTAGGCGGTGAGGGCGCTCTGGATGTCAGGCTGGCCATCCATGAAGTTCTTGACGAACTTTGGCACCCGGCCACTGAGTGACAGGCCGAGCATGTCGTGCAGCACCAGCACTTGGCCATCGGTGGCGCTACCGGCGCCGATGCCGATCACCGGAATGCCCACTGCCTGGGTGATTTCCGCCGCCAACTCGCTGGGTACGCACTCCAGCAGCAGCATCGCCGCGCCGGCTTGTTCCAGGGCAATGGCGTCGGCACGCATCTGCCGCGCCTGCGCTTCCTGGCGGCCCTGGACCTTGTAACCGCCCAGCACGTTGACGGTCTGCGGGGTCAGGCCCATGTGCGCACACACCGGTACGCCGCGTTCGGCCAGCAGGCGAATGGTTTCGGCCAGCCAGGCGGCGCCTTCAAGCTTGATCATGTGGGCGCCGGCTTGCATCAGCGTGGCGCAGTTGGCGAAGGCCTGCTCGGGCGTGGCGTGGGCCATGAACGGCAGGTCGGCGAGGATCAGCGCGCCATCGTTGCCGCGTTTGACACAGGCGGTGTGGTAGGCCATTTCGGCAGTGGTGACGGGCAGCGTGCTGTCATGGCCCTGCAGGACCATGCCCAGGGAGTCGCCCACCAGCAACACGTCGACGCCGGCCTGGCTGCAGGCCTTGGCGAAGGTCGCATCGTAGCAGGTCAGCATGGTGATCTTTTCACCCTTGGCCTTGAGGCCATGCAGGGTGGTCAGGGTTACTTCAGGCATGTAGGAAAATCCTCGTTCAGGCGCTGTGAAAAACGACTGCATACAACGCGTGTAGTCATCTTCCGGAGCGGCACATCATCGCGCGTGATGTTCGGGCACAGGTCCGTCCGGGCCTAAATACGGGTATGCGGCACTTTGGTGCCACACGGGACGCCTATAGTCGTGAGCGAGGTGGGGGAAGTCAATCACCCTGTTACCGCATTGTTACTAACAGGGTGTTACTGGCGTTACCGTGTTCTGCTGAATGTCTCAAACGCCCGGTTTACAGGCGTTCCAGGCCGACGAACGGGCAAGCTTCGAGCAGTTTGGCGAGCGCACGGCCATCGGCCAGGCAGAAGTCGCCCGCTACCAGTTCGGCCAAGGGGTACAGCACGAAGGGGCGTGCGTGCATGTGGTAGTGCGGTACCTGCAGGCGTGGCACGTCGATTACCTGGTCACCGAACAGCAGGATATCCAGGTCGAGCGTGCGCGGGCCCCAGCGTTCCTTGCGCACGCGGCCATGGCCGTTCTCGATGGCCTGCAGGGCGTCGAGCAGGTCCAGTGGCGCCAATGTGGTGTCTAGGGCGGCCACGGCGTTGGTGTAGCGCGGTTGACCGGGCAGCAGCGAATCGCTGGTGTACAGGGCCGAAGCCGCCACCAGGCGGCTGCCATCAACCTGGTCAAGCGCCTGCATGGCGCTGCGCAACTGCTCGGCAGGTGCGTCCAGGTTGCTGCCCAGGCCAATGTAGGCGCGCGTGGTCACTCGAACGCCTCGTCACCACCGCTGCGTTTGCGCTTGCTGGCGCTGCGCTTGCGTTTGCGCGGGCCGGCAGCCGTGCCTTCGTCACGGCTGCCGAGTTCGCGGATCATCTCGCGACGCTCGCTGTCGTTGGCATCCTGGTAATCGGTCCACCACTGGCCGAGGTCATCGGTTTCCTCGCCAGCGCTTTCGCGCAGCAGCAGGAAGTCGTAGCCGGCGCGGAAGCGCGGGTTGTCGAGCAGCAGGTCAGCGCGTTTGCCGCTGCGGCGCGGCAGGCGTTCCTGCATGTCCCAGATCTCGCGGATCGGCAGGGTGAAGCGCTTGGGAATGGCGATACGAGCGCATTGCTCGGCGATCAGGTCGTGGGCTGCACCGTTCATGGCCGGAATCGGCGGCACACCCTGGTTCTGCAGATGCAGCACGCGGCTTGGCAGGGCAGGCCAGAGCAGCGCGGCGAACAAGAAGGCCGGGGTTACCGGCTTGCCTTGCTTGACGCGCAGGTCGGTGTTGTTCAGCGCCTGGCTGATCAGGGTGTGAGTGTAGGTCGGGCGCTCGTCCAGGGCATGGGCACTGGCCGGGAACAGCGGCTCGAACAACTCCAGGTCGACCAGCATTTCGAAGGCGATTGCACCCTGGCCGGAGAGGAACAGCTTGAGGCATTCCTCGAACAGGCGCGCTGGTGGGATCTCGCGCAGCAACGGGGCCAGTTTGCGGATCGGCTGGAAGGTGTGCTTCTCGATGCCGAAGTCGAGCTTGGCGGCGAAACGCACAGCACGCAGCATGCGCACTGGGTCTTCCTGGTAGCGGTGGGTCGGGTCGCCGATCAGGCGCAACAGGCGGTTGCGCACATCGTGCACACCGTTTGCGTAATCGAGGATGCGCTCGCTGACCGGGTCGTAGTAGAGGGCGTTGATGGTGAAGTCGCGGCGTTGCGCGTCTTCTTCCAGGGTGCCGTACACGTTGTCACGCAGGATGCGACCACTGGCGTTGTGCGACGAACGGTGGCTGTCGCCCTGGTCGTCTTCCGAGTGGGGGGCGCGGAAGGTAGCGACTTCGATGATCTCACGGCCGAAATGCACGTGGACCAGCTTGAAGCGCCGGCCAATGATGCGCGCGTTGCGAAACTCGGCACGCACTTGCTCGGGCGTGGCGCTGGTGGCGACGTCGAAGTCCTTGGGCGTGATGCCCAGCATCAGGTCGCGGACGCAGCCACCGACCAGGTATGCCTGGTAGCCCGCACTCTGCAGGCGCTCGACGATGTTCACCGCGTGGCGGCTGAACTGGTGGCGCTGCAGCGAGTGTTGGCTCTTGTTGATCACCTCGGGCGTGGTGCGCCGGTGGTGCTGGCCCGGTACGGGAGGGCGGAAAGACTGGAACAGCTTCTTCAGCATGGGATGCACTGTTTGAAGGAATGATCGGCCAAGAATAGGAGAATGGCCGCATGATGGGCGGGGATTCTAGCATTTACTCAGGGAATGGTGTAGGCGTTGGCAGGAAGGGCTGCCAGAAGGGGAGAAACGACAAGGGGAGCCTAAGCTCCCCAAGAAGTCGTTGCGTGCTCTTATTGTTTTTTTACTGGGCTTCTTGTTTTTGTTGAGTGCCCTGCCCACAAATCTCGAAGCTTGTGGACGACCCCCAATCCAGGGGTAAAGAGCAAACGGATTGCTTTGGCCGCTGATGTCACGTTGATCCTTCGATCCAACCAGTTCAGGCGCTGCTTTTAAGTGCAGTTTTTGTTGTTCTCTGCCTGGTCGTGGGGCAAGCCCCAAACACGCATCCTCTCCAAAAGAATCAGTTAGCTGCGCCTCCGCCGTCTTGTTTTTATTGTGCGTGAGCCGTTTCGTCTTGTTCTTATTCTGAGTTGCTGTGCTTGTTATTGTTCTTGTACCAGACATATAGCAGGTGCCGTGCCAACTTTTCGAAATCCAATGAAATCAAGGGTTTGGCGGAAATTTGCGGTTGGCGGCGGGCTGAAAATGTAGATTTTTCGTTACCGTACGCCTCGGGAACTGTTACGGCGCGAAGGTTGGGTAACAGATTTGTGCGGGAACTGAGGTGTTACCGAGGTGGGCTCGCCGTGAGACGTTCAGCGCCTGTGAGACCGAGCTCCGCCCGCGCGGCGCATCGCGGATGAATCCGCTCCTACATCTGTTGCAACGTACCGAACCTGTAACGTAATGGTTGCCAGCCTTGGCGCGTGACTTGTGCCCTACAAACAAGGCTGACAATCATGGCCTGTCAGACATGGGCACGTTGCAACAAATGTGGGAGCGGATTCATCCGCGATGCGCCGCGCGGGCGGCGCTCGGTCTCACAGGCGCTGAAACGCTCGCGACATACTCAGTTATCGCTGGTGGCGTTGCTCTTGCGCCGAGGGATGCCCAGGCGCTGGCGCCGTTCCCACAGACACTTGCGGCTGACACCCAGCTTGCGTGCCAGCTCGGTCTCGGTCATGTGGTCCTGGTGCTCGAGCACGAAATGCTGGAAATAATCCTCCAGCGACAGGTCTTCGGTCGGTTCGTGGCTGGCACTGCTGGCGCTGGCCGCGACCAGGGCATTGTCGAGGATGTCATCCTCTTCGAGGTCACTGAGTTCGATGTCGATGCCCAGCATGTCGGCGGAAATTTCCGCGCTCTCGCTGAGGATCACCGCGCGCTCCACGGCGTTTTCCAGTTCGCGCACGTTACCCGGCCAGCTGTAATGACGAATGGCTTGCTCGGCCTCGGCCGAGAAGTGCAGGTCGTCACGGCCGATACGTGCGCTCTGGCGGGCGAGGAAGGCGTTGGCGATCTCGTTGACGTCACTGCCGCGCTCGCGCAGGGCTGGCAGCTTCAAGGCGATCACGTGCAGGCGGTAATAAAGGTCTTCGCGGAACTGCCCGGACTTGGCCAGGTTCTTCAGATCGCGGTGAGTCGCGGCGATCAGGCGCACGTCGACTTTTTGCGACTGCACCGACCCGACCCGACGGATTTCACCTTCCTGCAGCACCCGCAGCAGGCGGGCCTGGGCTTCCAGCGGCAATTCACCGATTTCATCGAGGAACAGAGTGCCGCCATCGGCGGCTTCCACCAGGCCAGCGCGGCCGGCACTGGCGCCGGTGAATGCGCCTTTTTCGTGGCCGAACAGTTCCGACTCGATCAGGGTTTCCGGAATGGCCGCGCAGTTCACCGAGATCATCGGCGCCTTGGCGCGCCGCGACAGGTTGTGCAGGGCGCGGGCGACCAGCTCTTTACCGGTGCCCGACTCACCCTGGATCAGCACGTTGGAGTCGGTAGGCGCAACCTTGCGGATCTTGCTGTACATATCCTGCATCGGCGGGCAAGAACCGATGATGCCGATCTCGCCATTGGCGGCTGCGGCACCTTTGTCGGCTGGCGCGGCCTTGCCGTTGGCCCGCGGCTCGGCGGCCGGGGCCGGCGCGGCTGCCGGTGCGTTCTGCCGGTCACGCAGGATGCGTGCCACGGCCTGGAGCATTTCATCGTGGTCGAAAGGCTTGGCGATGTAGTCCACCGCACCCATCTTCATCGAGTCCACCGCCGAGCGCAGGCTGGCGTAGCTGGTCATGATCAGCACCGGGGTGCCCTGGCCGAGCTTGATCAGCTCGGTGCCTGGGGCGCCTGGCAGGCGCAGGTCGCTGACGATCAGGTCGAAGGTAGCAATGCTGAAGCGTTCCTGGGCTTCCTGCACCGAGCCGGCTTCGCTGACCTGGTACTGGTTCCGTTCGAGCAGCCGGCGCAGGGCCGAGCGGATGATGGTTTCGTCTTCGACGATCAGAATGTGCGGCATTGATTCAATTCTCTCGACGGTCTCGAATTTCAGGGGACGTCGCTACGACATGCCGGGGCAGGGTCACGCGGATCCGGGTGCCACGTTGCCGTTCGATGTCGGCCGGGCTGTCGATGGTGATTTGCCCATAATGCTCTTCCACGATGGAATAGACCAGAGCGAGCCCCAGTCCGGTTCCCTCGCCCGGGTCCTTGGTGGTGAAGAACGGTTCGAACAGGCGGTCCATGATGTTTTTCGGAATACCGCTGCCCTCGTCCTCGACGATCAGGTCGACGGTGTGTTCGCTGACTTCGCTGCGTACCCGCACGGCGCTGCCGGGAGGCGAGGCGTCACGGGCGTTGGAGAGCAGGTTGATCAGCACCTGGGCGAGGCGCTGCGGGTCCCCTTCGGCCCAGTGGTCCGGGTCGCAGAGATTGAAGAACTGTACTTCGAAGTTGCGCCGGTTCAATGCCAGCAGACCGATGGCATCCTGCGCCACCTCGGCCAGGCAGACTGGCTCTTCGCTGTTCTGGTGGCTGCCGCCAGCGTGGGCGAAGCTCATCAGCGACTGGACGATGCGCGAGACGCGCTTGGTCTGTTCGAGGATCTGGCTGGACAGCTCGATGATTTCGCCATCGCCTTCGCGCTCTTCGCGCAAGTTTTGCGCCAGGCAGGCGATGCCGGTGATCGGGTTGCCGATTTCGTGGGCCACACCTGCAGCCAGGCGGCCGATGCTGGCCAGGCGCTCGGAGTGCACCAACTTGTCTTCCAGGGCCTGGGTTTCGGTAAGGTCTTCCACCAGCAGCACCAGGCCGCTGTTGCCCGGTGCCAGGGGCTCATCGATGGCTGCCTTGTGCAGGTTCAGCCAGCGCGGCTGGCCGTCCAGCGCCAGGCGCTGCTTGTGCAGGTGTTCGTCGGGCACGTTGATGAAGCCTTGCAGCAGGCCGCGCCAAGGTTCGCCGATGGTCACCAGGCGTGAGCCGACCACGTGCTTGGCGGCGATGCCGGTCAACTCTTCCATGGCCTTGTTCCACATCAGGATTTCCTGGTCCTTGGCCAGCGAGCAGACGCCCATGGGCAGTTCCTGCAGGGTCTGGCGGTGGTAGCGACGCAGGGCGTCAAGCTCGGCAGCCAGGCCGGTGAGGCGCGAGTGGTAGTCTTCCAGGCGGCTTTCGATGAAGTGGATGTCCTCGGTGACGTAGTTTTCGTTACCCGATTTGTAGGGCAGGAACGTCTCGACCATGTCCTGGGCCACGCTCGGCCCCATCAGGCCGGAAAGGTTGGCCTCGATACGGTCACGCAAGCGGCGCAAGGCATAGGGGCGGCGTTCGTCGAACGGCAGGTAGAGGTCACGCAGGGCCTGTTCGACTTCTTTCTGCGCGGCCTTGGCACCCAGGGGTTTAGCCAACTGTGTGGCGAACTCCTGCGGTGAGGCGGCATGCAGCTCGCGGCGCTGCGGGCGGCGTACGTTGTCCACGGCGCAGGCCTCTGCGGCGCTGACCTCTTCGGTGCTGGCATTGGTGAAGAGCGAAATCAGCGTGAACAGCAGGACGTTGGCCGCCAGCGAAGCGATGGCCGCCATGTGCCAGCTGGTGTCGTCGAGTACATAGATCATGTCCAGCAGCGGAATGTAGAAACCCTGCAGGTTGCCCAACAGCGGCAGCAGCATGGTCACCATCCACACCAGGGTCCCTGCCAGCAGCCCAGCGATGAAACCGCGGCGGTTGGCGGTCGGCCAGTACAGCACCGACAACACGCCCGGCAGGAACTGCAAGGTGGCGACGAAGGCGACGATACCCAGGTTGGCCAGGCTCTGGTGGTTGTTCTGGGTCAGGTAGAAGACGAACCCGGCAGTGATGATGGCGACGATCAGCGCCCGGCGGGTCCATTTCAGCCACCGGTAGATATTGCCTTCGGCCGGTGGTTGGTACAGCGGCAGCACCAGGTGGTTGAGGGCCATGCCCGACAACGCAAGGGTCGTGACGATGATCAGCCCGCTGGCGGACGCAAGCCCGCCAACGTAGGCCAGCAAGGCTAGCGCCTGATTGTTGGCGGCGATCCCCAGGCCCAGGGTGAAGTACTCGGGGTTGGTGCTGGCGCCCAGACGCAGGCCGGCCCACAGCACCAGCGGCACAGCCAGGCTCATCAGCAGCAGGAACAGCGGCAGGCCCCAGCTGGCGCTGACCAGCGAGCGTGGGTTGAGGTTTTCGGTAAAGGCCATGTGGTACATGTGCGGCATGACGATGGCCGAGGCAAAGAACACCAGCAGCAGGGTGCGCCATGGGCCTTCCTGCAGCGGCGTGTGCAATGCTGCCAGGGCGGTCTGGTTCTGCAGCAACCACACTTCCAGCTCGTGGGGACCACCGAACACACCGTACAACGCGTAGAGGCCGACGCCGCCCAGGGCCAGCAGCTTGATAACCGACTCGAAGGCGATGGCGAACACCAGGCCTTCGTGCTTCTCGCGCGTGGCGATGTGGCGCGAACCGAAGAAGATGGTGAACAGGATGATCAGGGTGCAGAAGGCGAACGCCACCCGTGCCTTGACCGGCTCGCCGGTGAGGATGCTGATCGAGTCGGCCACCGCCTGGATCTGCAAGGCCAGCAGCGGCAGCACGCCGATCAGCATGATGATCGTGGTCAGCGCGCCGGCCCAGGTGCTGCGAAAGCGGAACGCCAGTAGGTCGGCCAGCGACGACAGCTGGTAGGTGCGAGTGATCTTGAGGATCGGATACAGCAGCACCGGCGCCAGCAGGAATGCACCGGACACCCCCAGGTAACAGGCAAGGAAGCCGTAGCCATATTGGTAAGCCAGGCCCACCGAACCATAAAAGGCCCAGGCACTGGCGTAGACGCCCAGCGACAAGGTGTAGGTCAGCGGGTGGCGAATGATCGAACGCGGGATCAGCCCGCGCTCACTGATCCAGGCCACGCCGAACAGCACCATCAGGTACGCGGCGCTGATCAGGATCATCTGGGTCAGGCTAAAGCTCATCGGCATCTCGTTGGCTCTGCAGGATGAAGGTGACGACGATCAGGATCAGCCAGAGCAGGTAGGGGCGGTACCAGGCACCGGTCGGTTCGATCCACCAGTCCATGATGGCCGGGGAGAACAGGTAGATCCCCACGACCAGAAGCAGGACCAAACGATAGATGTACATGCTGGCCTCGATGGTTGGGCGCTGCGGGCTTGGAGTTATTATTGGCGCAATTGACTGTGGCGATGCTAGCGGTAATCGGTGGGGTTCGCCAAGGGTTTGAATTTATTGGGCTTTTGTTTTTGAGGGGAGGTTGCCTGTTGCGGCCCATTCGCGGGTAAACCCGCTCCCACAGATTCAGCGTGGCCTCCAGGCTTGGCGCGATCCCTGTGGGAGCGGGTTTACCCGCGAAGAGGCCGGCCCTGCGTCAGTGCAAATCAGCCTCTGGCACCGTGGCCCGCTGCGCAATCGCGTCCGGCCGCCAATGCTTGCGGGCCATCGCCAGCACCTCGGCAGGGGTCCCCAGCAACCACTCCGGCTCGGTCGCCTGCCCCAGCGCACGCAGCGCCCGCAACAACAGCGGCGTCGCATGCTCCGCCTGCAGCGGCGGCGAGCGATAGGACTTACCCAGCTTGTGCCCATCAGGCTGCACGATCAGCGGAATGTGCAGGTAACGCGGCTGCGAGAAGCCCAGCAGTTCCTGCAGGTACAGCTGGCGCGGGGTGTTGTCGAGCAGGTCGGCCCCGCGCACGATGTCGGTAACACCCTGCCAGGCATCATCCAGTACCACCGCCAGTTGATAGGCATACAGCCCGTCACGCCGCTGGATCACGAAATCCCCAACTTCACGCCCCAGGTGCTGCTGGAACTCGCCCTGCACCCGGTCGGTAAAGCGGTAGACCAGCTCAGGCACCCGCAACCGGATCGCTGCGCCTTCACGGGCATGCCCGGCGTTGCGGCAAAACCCTGGGTAGATGCCATTGTGGCCTTCCAGCTGCTTGCGCGAACAGGTACAGGCGTAGGCCAGGCCCATGCTGAACAGGCGGTCGACCACTGCGGCATAGGCGTCGTGGCGCTGGCTCTGGTACACCACCTCACCGTCCCATTCCAGGCCGTAGCGCTCCAGGGTCTGCAGGATCGCGTCGCGGGCCCCGGGCATCTCCCGGGGCGGGTCGGTATCTTCCATGCGCAGCAGCCAGCGGCCGTCTACTGCACGGGCATCGAGCCAGGAGGCAAGGGCGGCGACCAGCGAGCCGAAATGCAGGAAACCGCTCGGGGTGGGGGCGAAGCGTCCGGTGTAACGGGAGTCTTTCATGGCATTGCCGGGCATATAAATGAAACGGGGCGCAAGATGCGCCCCGTTCGGATGGGAGAAGTGTCAGCCTTTGCCGACGGTCTTTTCCTTTTTCTCCGAGATTTCCTTGCAGTCGAAGCACAGGTCGGCGGTCGGACGGGCTTCCAGACGGCGCAGGCCGATCTCGATACCGCAGGAATCGCACCAGCCGTACTCTTCGTCCTGGATTTTCTGCAGCGTCTTGTCGATCTTCTTGATCAGCTTGCGCTCGCGATCGCGGTTGCGCAGCTCCAAGGCAAACTCTTCTTCCTGGCTGGCGCGGTCGGCCGGGTCCGGGAAGTTCGCAGCTTCGTCCTTCATGTGGTCTACGGTGCGGTCGACACTCTGCATGAGCTCGCCTTTCCAAGCATTGAGAAGCTTGGTGAAGTGCGTTTTCATGGGTTCGCCCATGTACTCTTCGCCCTTGGTCTCTTTATAGGGCTCGACACCGTACATGGTCTGACCGGTTTTTTGCTTTTCTACGGTGGACATGAATAGACCGCCTCTCACTCATCTGATCCAATGCGCAGGCTGCTCCATCTCCGGCACCCGCCGGCCCTGCGACTGCGAGCCGCCGAACTTACCAGATAGATCGGGGGTGCGCTACCCCGCCCGATCCTAGGTGTTGACAGCGGCGCGCCGCGCACGTTCGATGCCGTGCGCAGGTAGAATAAACAGTTTAGACCCAATTGAGAGAAGGTCATGGCCCACCCCTACAGTGCGCGCAGCCGCGCCATCGAACCCTTCCACGTCATGGCGTTGCTGGCGCGGGCCAACGAGCTGCAAGCGGCCGGGCATGACGTGATCCACCTGGAAATCGGCGAGCCGGACTTCACCACCGCCGCGCCGATCGTCGCCGCCGGCCAGGCCGCCTTGGCCGCCGGGCATACCCGCTACACCGCCGCCCGCGGGCTGCCAGCGCTGCGCGAGGCCATCGCCGGTTTTTATGGCCAGCGCTATGGCCTGCAAGTTGATCCAGAGCGGATTCTCGTCACCCCGGGCGGCTCCGGCGCGCTGCTGCTGGCCAGCAGCCTGCTGGTCGACCCCGGCAAGCACTGGCTGCTGGCCGACCCGGGTTACCCGTGCAACCGCCACTTCCTGCGCCTGGTCGAAGGCGGCGCGCAGCTGGTGCCGGTGGGGCCTGAGGTCAACTATCAGCTGACCGCCGATCTGGTCGCGCGTTACTGGGACAAGGACAGCGTGGGCGCGCTGGTCGCCTCGCCAGCCAACCCGACGGGTACTGTGTTGAGCCGTGACGATTTGGCCAGCCTGTCCAAGGCCACCCGAGAGCGCCATGGGCACCTGGTGGTGGATGAGATCTACCACGGCCTGACCTACGGCATGGACGCGCCGAGTGTGCTGGAAGTGGACGACTCAGCGTTCGTCCTTAATAGTTTTTCCAAGTATTTCGGCATGACCGGCTGGCGGCTCGGCTGGCTGGTGGCACCGCCCAATGCCGTGGCCGATCTGGAGAAGCTGGCGCAGAACCTCTACATCAGTGCACCGAGCATGGCCCAGCATGCGGCGCTGGCCTGTTTTCAGCCGGAGACTCTGGCGATTTTCGAAGAACGCCGTGCCGAGTTCGCCCGTCGCCGCGATTACCTGTTGCCAGCCCTGCGTGAACTGGGCTTGCGCATTGCCGTCGAGCCACAGGGGGCGTTCTACCTGTATGCCGACATCAGCGCGTTTGGTGGGGATGCCTTTGCCTTCTGCCAGCATTTCCTCGAAACCGAGCATGTAGCCTTCACCCCAGGACTGGATTTTGGCCGCCATCTGGCCGGCCACCATGTACGTTTTGCCTACACCCAGAGCCTGCCGCGCCTGGAGCAGGCGGTCGAGCGTATCGCCCGTGGGCTGCGGAGCTGGCAGGGGTAAATGGTGTTCTTTCCTCAACTGGAGCAAGGGCGCCTGCTGCGCCGTTACAAGCGCTTTCTGGCTGACATCGAACTGGCCAATGGCGAGCAACTGACCATCCACTGCCCGAACACCGGTTCCATGCTCAATTGCATGCGCGAGGGCGGGCAGGTGTGGTTCAGCCGCTCCAACGACCCCAAGCGCAAGCTGCCAGGTACGTGGGAAATCAGCGAAACGCCCCAGGGCCGGCTGGCCTGTATCAATACGGGGCGGGCCAATGCGTTGGTTGAAGAGGCACTGCGCGCCGGGGTGATCGAGGAACTGGCCGGCTTTACTTCACTAAAACGCGAGGTCGCTTACGGCGAAGAGCGCAGCCGGGTGGACTTTCGCCTGGAGTTTGCCGATGGGCCAGCCTATGTCGAGGTCAAGAGCGTGACCCTGGGTTACCCGGACACAGCCGTGGCAGCGTTCCCGGATGCCGTCACCCAGCGTGGTGCCAAGCACATGCGCGAGTTGGCGGCGTTGGCCCGCCAGGGCATCCGTGCGGTGCAGCTGTACTGTGTGAACCTTACCGGTATCGAGGCCGTGCGCCCCGCAGACGAGATCGACTTCGCCTATGCCAGTGCGCTACGCGCTGCGGTGGCGGATGGGGTCGAGGTACTGGCCTACGGTGTGCGCCTGGACAGCGAGCAAATCGTCATCGACCGCCCGCTGCCGGTGCTGCTCAACCCTTGAGCCAGATGCCCTGGCTGTCTTCATGGCAGCCCAGGGGCTGGAGCATATCCCCTTCGCAGGGGCCAGCCACGCATTCGCCACTGTCGATCAGAAACAGCGCGCCATGATGGGCGCAGTGGATCAGGCTGGCGCTGTCGTCGAGAAAAGCGTCCTGCGCCCAGTTCAGTGGGATACCGCGATGTGGGCAGCGGTTGCGGTAAAGATGCACATGACCGTGGCGGCGCACGCCGAAAAAGTCGATGCCGTCTACGCTGAAGGCGCGGCTATGGCCCTCGGCCAGGGCCGCGGAAGGACAGATAAAGTGCATTGCTGGGAAGGCTCGTGAAACAAAGTGGTGGCTTGACGCTTCAATGCGAATAATTATCAAATTGCCCGCATTCGCTGCGCCAGCCGCTATGGTGCGCAGTTATGCCGCCCGCCACAAGGCGTACGGCCCGCCTTCAGAAGGAATCCGATGATGCGCCGTCCCGCTGCCTTGCTCGCCCTGTGCGCAGCTCTCGTTGTCGCCACCCAGGCCTTGGCCGTCGAACTGCCGCAGCGTTGGGTCAGTGCGGGCGGGGCGCTGAGCGAGTGGATCAGTGCGCTGGGCGGTGAGCCACGCCTGGTGGGTGTCGATACCACCAGCCAGCACCCTGAGTCGCTGAAGGCCTTGCCGAGTGTTGGCTATCAGCGGCAGTTGTCGGCCGAGGGCATTCTCAGCTTGCGCCCGGATGTGCTGGTCGGCACCGAGGAAATGGGGCCGCCGCCTGTGCTGGCACAGGTGCGCAAGGCGGGCGTGCGTGTCGAGCTGTTCTCCAGCCAGGCCGAGCTGGCTGCCGTGGACCAGAACCTCAAGCAGTTGGGGGCTTTGTTGGGTGCCGAGGAGAAAGCGGCACAGTTGTCTGCCAGCTATCACCAGCAACTCGAAGCGCTGCAACTGCAGGTGAAGCAGGCCCAGCAGCATCACAAGGCGCCAGGTGTGTTGCTGGTGGTTGGCCATGCCGGCGCCAAGCCGCTGATTGCCGGGCAGGGCACGGCAGGGGACTGGGTGTTGCGCCAGGCGGGGGCGCGCAACCTGGCTGAGCACCAAGGCTACAAGAACTTTTCCAATGAGGCGCTGGCGGCGCTCGATCCGGATGTGGTGGTGTTCTCCGATCGTGCGCTGAGTGGCGAGCAGGCATTGCAGGCGCTGCTCAAGGAAAATCCGGCACTGGCAGTTTCGCGTGCAGTGCGTGACAAGCGCCTGGTGTCGCTCGACCCGACATTGCTGGTTGGGGGGCTCGGCCCGCGCCTGCCAGCTGCCTTGCAGGAACTGGCGACTGCGTTCTACCCGGCAAGCGCAGCTAAATGAAACAACGGATCCAGCCGCGAACACTGTTTGTTTGCCTGATATTGCTTTGCCTGCTGGCAGTCTGGCTGTCGCTGGCCTTGGGGCCGGTCAGCCTGCCGCTGGTCGATACCCTGCGTGCTGGCCTTCGCCTGTTGGGGCTACCAATTGCCGCAGACGGTCTGCAGCAGGCCGAGATGATCCTGGGGCAGATCCGTCTGCCGCGCACCTTGCTGGGGTTGGCAGTGGGCGCGGTACTGGCATTGTCTGGTGTGGCCATGCAGGGGCTGTTTCGCAACCCGCTGGCCGACCCAGGCCTGGTGGGGGTTGCCGCTGGGGCGGCGATGGGGGCGGCGGTGGCTATTGTGGGGGGCAGTTGGCTGGGTGGTATGCCGGATGCGCTTGCTCCCTACCTGTTGTCGCTGTGCGCCTTCATCGGCGGGCTGGGCGTGACCGCGCTGGTTTATCGCCTGGGGCGTCGTGACGGTCAGACCAATGTCGCCACGATGTTGTTGGCCGGTGTGGCCATGACCGCACTTGGCGGTGCTGCCGTAGGCTTGTTTTCCTACCTGGCCGATGATGCCACCCTGCGTACGCTGACCTTCTGGAACCTGGGCAGCCTCAACGGTGCAAGCTACGAGCGCCTGTGGCCTCTGCTGCTGATCGCAGGCGGTGTGGCGATGTGGTTGCCGCGCCGCTCGAAGGCGTTGAATGCGTTGTTGCTGGGAGAGTCGGAGGCACGGCACCTGGGGGTTGATGTCGAGCGCCTCAAGCGCGAGTTGGTGTTCTGCACGGCGTTGGGTGTGGGCGCAGCAGTGGCGGCTGCGGGGCTGATCGGTTTCATCGGCCTGGTGGTACCCCACCTGGTGCGTTTGCTGGCCGGGCCCGATCACCGCGTGGTACTGCCTGCATCGTTGCTGGCTGGGGGCATACTCATGCTGTTCGCCGATCTCGCAGCCAGGCTGCTGCTGGCGCCTGCTGAGCTGCCGATCGGTATCGTCACCGCTTTTATTGGCGCGCCGTTCTTCCTGATTCTGCTGATACGAGGGCGCAGTTGATGTTGCAAGTCGAGGGGCTGCACCTGAAGCGGGGCAACAATGATGTGTTGCTCGGGATTGATCTGCAGTTGAGCCCTGGGCAGGTGGTGGGCGTTCTCGGTCCCAATGGCGCCGGCAAGAGTAGCCTGCTCGGGGTACTGTGTGGCGAGTTGGCGCCGGACCGCGGAAAAGTGACGCTGCAAGGGCGGCCGCTGGTTGACTGGGCTGGGCAGGCGCGCGCCAGGCACCTGGCGGTGCTGCCGCAGGTTTCCAGCCTGGGGTTCTCGTTCAAGGTCGAGGAAGTGGTGGCCATGGGGCGCATGCCCCACGACACCGGGCAACGGCGTGACGCCGAAATCGTAGCAGAGGCCCTGCAGGCAGCGGATGCCTCGCACCTGGTGGGGCGAAGTTACCTGGCCTTGTCTGGCGGTGAGCGGCAGAGGGTGCACCTGGCCCGCGTGCTGGCTCAGCTTTGGCCTGGTGTAGAGGGCACCACGCTGTTGCTTGATGAGCCGACTTCGATGCTCGACCCACTGCATCAGCACACTACCCTGGAAGCCGTGCGCCGTTTCGCCGACAGCGGCGCCGCCGTGCTGGTGATTCTGCATGACCTGAACCTGGCGGCGCGCTACTGTGATCGCATCTTGCTACTCGAAAGCGGGCGCTGCCATGCCCTGGCCGCACCACCGGAGGTACTGACACCGGCTTCGCTCAAGGTGGTCTTCGGTATCGACGTGCTGGTGCAGGCGCACCCGGAGCGGGGGCACCCGCTGATCATTACCCGCTAGGAGGCACTGCTCGTGGCTCATCCGTTGCTGTGCGGTTCGTTACTGTGCCTGGTGCTGACGCTGGGTGGTTGCCAGGCCAGCTTGCCGCCGTTGCCTGCATGGCAGAGCAGCGAAGGGCGCGATAACGCCGAGCTAGGGCAGATCCACGATCTGGCCAGCGGGCGGGTGATCACTCCCGAACAGTTGATCGAGAGCCTGGCCGATGCGCCGCGCGTGCTGGTCGGTGAGAAGCATGACAACCCGGATCATCACGCCTTGCAGCTGTGGTTGATGCGTGCGTTGCAGCAACGCCGGGCACAGGGCAGCCTGCTGCTGGAAATGCTGCAACCCGAGCAGCAGCCCCGCGTCGATGCGCTAGCGGGGCAGGCGCAATTGCCGCAAGACCTGCCCAAAGCCCTGGCTTGGGAAGATGGCTGGGACTGGCAACTTTACGGCCCAATCGTGCAAGAGGCTTTGCAGCGCCATGTTCCGCTGCTGGCGGCCAACCTGTCACCCACAGAGATGCGCCAAGCCTACCGGCACCCTGCGGTTCTGTCGGGGAACCGGTCGAATGCGCCGGCAGTCAGGGCGGTACTGCTCGAACAGGTGAAGCAGGGGCACTGTGGCATGCTGCCGGAAAGCCAACTGCCAGCAATGCTGGCCGTGCAACAGCAACGGGATCGGCGTATTGCCGAGCGGCTGCTGGCGGCACCGCAGCCGGCATTGCTGTTTGCCGGTGCGTACCATGCGCGCAAGGACCTGGGGGTGCCTTTGCACCTTGCCGATCTGGGCGCGAAAGGCGCGAGCAAGGTATTGCTGCTGCTGGAGGCAGGTGAACAGGCCGAGCCCGGGATGGCCGACTATGTCTGGTACACGGCCGCGATGCCAGAGCAGGACTACTGCGCCCAGCTGAGGTAGGACCGGTCCGGCGTTCCGGCAAGACTGCTCCTACAGGGGCGTGTCTGGCCTGAAGCGAAAACCTGCGGGCAAAAAAAAGACCCGGCAAAATGCCGGGTCAATAACCGTGATTAGCCTGATGAGGAGATAATCTGAGAGTCCGAACCAGGGGCTCTTAGCTTATCCAACCAGTCTCGCGACCAGTTGTGATAATCATAACGATTCTCATTACAGCGTCAATCCCCTTCGTGCGCTTATTTCATATTTTTTTGCATAGGGCATTTCGCATCGAGTTGCTGGTTGAGCGCTTCTTTACGTTCGGCTGGCAAATCGTTCCAGTGCATGTCCAGCAATGCACCTTCAATGGCGTACAACAGCACCTTCGACGCCCGGAACCCTCGTGTCTTCACCGCCTGGTAGGCACCCACGGCACCCAGCCTGCGCAAGTCCGATGCACTGTGGATACCGGCCGCATGCAACCACTGCGCGGAGGTCTTGCCAAGATTCTTCAGGTGCTGCAATTCATCGTTCATCGAGCCTCCTTGCGATGGCTGAACGGGTCTAGGGGATAAATCGCGAGCAGGTCAGAGAGGAGTGTAGCGGGGGATAGGAAATGCGCGGCCTTTTGCCATCGGGGACGACGAGCTGCCCTCGAGCGGCAGGTACCTGTTCCGGCAACAGGCCGGAACAGGCGTAAAGCGAACTTACAGGCCTGGCAGGCGCTGGCGAATCTGTTCGATTACCTGGTCCATGCCGCTGGCTTCCTGGGTATCGATGCGGGTGCTGTGGACCAGCTCTTGTGCATCCAGTGGCTCACGGCTGGCCTGCTGGGCCTTGATCACCTCCAGTGTGGCATCCGACGGGTCGCTGTTCTCGGCCTGGCGCTGCTCCAGCCAGCTGGTGATCACCGCTTCCGGGGCATGGCAGTCGAGGATCAGGAACGGCACGCCAGTCTCGCTGGCCACGGCTGCGGCGGCCTGACGCTGTTCGGCCATGAGGTAAGTGGCATCGAGCACCACCGGGAAGCCGGCACGAAGGATCGTTGCGGCCAGTTCATGCAGGCGCTGGTAGGTCGCCGCGCTGGCGTCCTGGTCATAGATGCCGGCAGTGAGCTGGCCTGCGTTCTGTTGTGGCTGTTCACCGAACAGGCGCTTGCGCTCCACATCCGAACGCACGCGAACCGCGCCGAGGGCCTCGACCAGGCGCATGGCCACGTGGCTTTTGCCTACTGCCGACACGCCATGGGTGATAGCCATCAGGCGGGAAGGGATGGCGCTGTAGCTTTCTGCCAGGTTGGCATAGTTGCGGTACGTGCGCAGGCTGGTGGCACGCTGCACACCGTCCGCATCGGCCGGCATGCTGAACAGGGCGATCTTGGCGCGGACCAGAGCGCGGTAGGCCTTGTAGAAGTTGAGCACTTCGAGGCCTTCGTAGTCGCCGGTCAGCTCCAGGTATTGGCTGACGAAACGTCGTGCCAGGCACTTGAGGCCACGGTCTTCCAGGTCCATGGCGAGGAAACCGGTGTCGGCCCACACATCGGTCTTGCGGAACGGTTCGTTGAACTCGATGCAGTCGAAGATCACGACCTTGCCGTCGATCACCGTCGCGTTACCCAGATGGATGTCGCCATGGCATTCACGGGTGAAGCCATTGGCCTTGCGTGCTGCGAACAGGCCTTGAAGGCGCTCGAAACTGCTGCGTGCCCAGGCTTGCAGGTTATCCAGTTGTTGCAGGTCGGCCTTGTCGGTGAGGAAAGGCCGAATCTGCTCGAAATTCTGCTCGACCGGGGCCATGACGCTTTCAGGCGAGCCATACGGCTGATCGGCGGGCACTTTCGGGGTCTGCAGGTGAAACTCGGCAATCTGCCGGGCCATCTGGTCGATGTGGCCAGTGTTCAGCTCGCCGTTGGCTTGCAGGGTATTGAGCATCTGGCCTTGAGGGAACTGGCGCATCTTCAGCACATACTCGATCACTTCGCCTTCACCACCGATCTGTGGGGTTTCGGCACTGCCGGTGATCGGCAGCACTTCAAGGTACAGGCCTTCGGTCAGGCGCTGGTTCAGGCGCAATTCTTCGTTACAGAAATGCTGGCGCTGGTCCAGGCTGGTGAAGTCCAGGAAGCCGAAGTTCATCGGCTTCTTGATTTTGTAGGCGTACTCGCCGGTGAGCAGGACCCAGGAGATGTGCGTCTCGATGAGCTGGAACCCGTCCACGGGGTGAGGGAACAGGGCAGGGTTCTGCAATGCATTGATCAAGGCTTGGCTCACGGGAAATCCTTCCGGGGGCAGGGAATTCGAAAGCGCCATTATGGTCAATGGTGCCGTCCCTGCCTACCGCCAGAGGGCGCCTGCCTACCCTTTATAAAGTGCGTATAATCCGCCGCCATGACTCGAACCCGAAATCCTCGTACCCCTCAGAAACGCCCGACCGGCCGCTCGCGCGCCTGGCTGGGCTGGGCCTTGAAGCTCAGCCTGGTCGGCCTGGTGATCGTCGCCGGCTTCGCGGTTTACCTCGATGCCGTCGTCCAGGAGAAGTTCTCCGGCAAGCGCTGGACCATCCCGGCCAAGGTGTATGCCCGGCCGCTGGAGCTATTCTCTGGCCAGAAACTGAGCAAGAACGACTTCCTCACCGAACTCGATGCCCTCGGCTACCGGCGTGAAAGCGCGGCCAACGGCCCCGGTGCGGCAGCGGTCAACGGCAATACCGTAGACCTCAACACCCGTGGCTTCCAGTTCTACGAGGGCATGGAGCCTGCGCAGTTCGTGCGAGTGCGCTTCTCTGGCGACTACGTGGCTGAGCTTGCCGGTGCCAACGGCAAGAAGCTCGATGTGGTGCGACTGGAACCGCTGATGATCGGCGGTATCTACCCGAAAAACCTCGAAGACCGCATCCTGATCAAGATCGACCAGGTACCGCCGTACCTGCTCGAGACCCTGGTAGCCACCGAGGACCGGGACTTCTACAGCCACTTCGGTGTGTCGCCCAAGTCCATTGCCCGGGCCATGTGGGTCAATACCTCCTCAGGCTCGATGCGCCAGGGCGGCAGTACCCTGACCCAGCAGCTGGTGAAGAATTTCTACCTGACCAGTGAACGCAGCCTCAGCCGCAAGCTGACCGAAGCGATGATGGCCGTGCTGCTGGAAATGCACTACGACAAGCGCGAAATCCTCGAGGCCTACCTCAATGAAGTGTTCGTCGGCCAGGATGGCCAGCGCGCAGTGCATGGCTTCGGCCTGGCAAGCCAGTTCTTCTTCAGCCAGCCGCTGTCAGAGCTGAAACTGCACCAGATCGCCTTGCTGGTAGGCATGGTCAAGGGGCCTTCCTATTACAACCCGCGGCGTTACCCTGAACGTGCGCTGGCGCGGCGTAACCTGGTCCTCGACCTGGTGGCCGAGCAGGGCGTGGCCAGCCAGGCGGAAGTCGATGCGGCGAAGAAGATGCCGCTGGGCGTGACCAAGCGCGGCAGCCTCGCCGACAGCTCGTTCCCGGCCTTCCTTGACCTGGTCAAGCGTCAGCTGCGCCAGGACTACCGCGACGAAGACTTGACCGAAGAAGGCCTGCGCATCTTCACCAGTTTCGACCCGATCCTGCAGATGAAGGCCGAAACCTCCATGGCCGAAACCTTCAAGCGCCTGGCCGGGCGCAAAGGTGCCGACGAGGTGGAATCGGCGATGGTCGTCACCAACCCGGAAACCGGCGAAGTGCAGGCACTGATCGGCAGTCGCCAGTCCGGTTATGCAGGCTTCAACCGTGCCATCGACGCCGTGCGGCCAATCGGCTCACTGGTCAAGCCGGCGGTCTACCTGACCGCGCTGGAGCAGCCAAGCAAGTACACCCTGACCAGCTGGGTGCAGGACGAGCCATTCTCAGTCAAGGGCGCCGATGGCCAAGTGTGGCGCCCACAGAACTATGACCGGCGTTCGCACGGCACGATCTACCTGTACCAGGGCCTGGCCAATTCGCTGAACCTGTCGACCGCGAAACTCGGCCTGGAAGTGGGTGTGCCGAACGTGATCAAGACCATCGGTCGCCTTGGCGTCAATGTTGACTGGCCGGCCTTCCCGGCGATGCTGCTGGGCGCTGGCGGCATGTCGCCGATGCAAGTCGCGACCATGTACCAGACCATTGCCAACGGTGGCTTCAACACGCCGATGCGGGGCATCCGCAGTGTGCTCACCGCCGAAGGCGAGCCGCTCAAGCGCTACCCGTTCCAGATCCAGCAGACCTTCGACCCAGGTTCCATTTACCTGGTGCAGAACGCCATGCAGCGGGTGATGCGTGAGGGTACCGGCCGCTCGGTATACAACGTGCTGCCAAGTTCACTGACTCTGGCGGGCAAGACCGGTACCAGTAACGATTCGCGCGACAGCTGGTTCTCCGGCTTCAGCCAGGACCTGCTGGCTGTGGTGTGGATGGGCCGTGACGACAACGGTAAAACGCCATTTACCGGTGCCACAGGCGCCTTGCAGGTCTGGACCAGCTTCATGAAGAAGGCCGACCCGCTGCCGTTGGACATGCCGCAGCCGGACAACGTGGTGCAGGCGTGGATCGACCCGTACAGTGGCCATGGCTCCGACAGAAGCTGTCCGGGAGCCGTGCAGATGCCGTATATTCGCGGCAGCGAACCGCCTGCCGGTGCAACCTGTGGCGGCGAGCAGAATCCCGTAGAGTCGGTCATGGACTGGGTCAAGGGCTGGATGAACTGAGCCCTGAGCAGCATTGATGAGGTGTGAATTGAATAAGTGGCTGTTTCCTGCCGTGACGGCGCTGGTGGTGCTCCAGGGTTGTTCGACCGTGCAGCGTGGCAACATTCCGGTGGTGGACTCGAGCACCCGGGTGTCCAATAGTGAGCGTGTCCAGGCCAATCGTTCGGCTGCGGGCATGAGCAACGGCACCTCGCAGGCGCAGTCGCTGCCCGAGGACTCAGGCGTGACCGTCATGATTCCACAAGGCGCCGGTGCTGCCGGCATCCAGACGTTCCCGGCGGCCAACGGCGCGGCTCCTATCAGTACCGGTCCGATCACTCCAGGCCCGGTCACTTCGGCGCCAATGACCACCAATCCCAACCCGATTGCCGATGAACCGTTCGATATTGCCTCGATGAACAGCACGCCAGCTGCTTCCAGCGCACCGACCGGCATTCCGCGCAGCAATGCGGCTTCCGGTGGGCTGTCGGCCGATGAACAGCTCGACGGCCCGGTGCTGGCGCTGCTGACTACCGCCCAGTCGCAGCAGGGCAGCGGTGACTACAATGGAGCCGCCTCAAGCCTGGAGCGTGCCCAACGAATCGCCCCGCGCGAGCCGCAGGTACTGTTCCGTCTGGCCCAGGTGCGCCTGTCGCAAGGCGATGCGCCGCAGGCCGAACAACTGGCCCGCCGTGCGCTGACCTACGCCAATGGCCGCCCCGACCTGCAGGCCGAGCTGTGGAACACCATTGCGCAAGCGCGCGAAAAGCAGGGTGACAGCGCCGGTGCCGCCCTGGCGCGGCAGAAAGCGCGGGTCAACTCGTGATGATCGAGCAACGCATTCTCGATATCGCCGACCACCTGCTGCTCATCGAGCGTGAGCTGCAGGTGCAGGGCTGGTGGGATGACGAGCCGCCCCGTGATGAAGCGCTGGCCAGCACCGTACCGTTCGCGGTCGACACGCTCAGCTTCGAGCAGTGGTTGCAGTGGATCTTCCTGCCACGCATGAAGATCATCATCGAACTCGGCCATCCGCTGCCCAATGCCTCCAGCATCCTGGTGATGGCGGAAACCGTGTTCACCGATCGTCCGGAGGAAAGCCGCGAGCTGCGCCGGCTATTGGCAGCTTTCGATCAATTGATCGCTCCTTCCGCCTGATTTCTTCAGTTTTTCCTTCAGGGGCCGCAGATTGTGGCCCTTTTTTATGGAAATCTTATTTTTTCTGCTGCTGACTTGGTTTTTAGTGGTGGCAGGAATTCATCTTCGGGAAAAATTGGCAATAATTTTTCTTGACTTGTCGGCGCCAAATCACAAGAATCCAGATTCCGCTGTAGAGGGACTGCCAGAAGCAGACCCGCTAAGCAGATCATGAGGCGCACACCCGCGCCGCCTGTTACACCCCGCAACGCGTTACCTCGCGCTGGGTGGGAAACCCCCGCAACACTCTGGGGAGCTCCCAATACTTGCTCAGTCAGTGCTGAACGTTCGCTCATGCTCTGCTTGGCAGTAAACCTATTAAGACCCGTCCACTAGGGACGGTATTCTGGCGTTTTAGAGGTGAACAACGTGGAGCTTTTATCTGGCGCTGAGATGGTCGTCCGCTTCTTGCGTGACGAAGGCGTTAAGCACATCTACGGGTACCCTGGTGGTGCTCTCCTTCATGTTTACGACGCACTGTTCAAAGAACCGGAAGTGGAACACATCCTGGTTCGTCACGAGCAGGCGGCAACCCATATGGCGGACGGCTACGCCCGCGCCACCGGCAAGGCCGGTGTGGTGCTGGTAACCTCCGGCCCGGGCGCAACCAATGCCATTACCGGCATTGCCACCGCCTACATGGACTCGATTCCGATGGTCATCCTGTCCGGCCAGGTGCCTAGCACCATGGTAGGTACCGATGCCTTCCAGGAAACCGACATGATCGGTATCTCGCGGCCGATCGTGAAGCACAGCTTCATGATCAAGAACCCGACCGAGATCCCTGAAGTACTCAAGAAAGCCTTCTACCTGGCGCAATCCGGTCGCCCAGGCCCGGTCGTGGTCGACATTCCAAAAGATATGACCAATCCGGCCGAGAAGTTCGAGTACGTCTATCCGAAGAAGGTCAAGCTGCGCTCGTACAGCCCGGCTGTACGTGGTCACTCCGGCCAGATCCGCAAGGCTGCCGAGATGCTCCTGGCCGCCAAGCGCCCGATCGTCTACGCCGGTGGCGGCGTGATTCTCGGCGGTGGCTCCGAAGCGCTGACCGAAATCGCCAAATCGCTGAACCTGCCAGTCACCAATACCCTGATGGGGCTGGGTGGCTTCCCGGGTACCGACCGTCAGTTCCTCGGCATGCTCGGCATGCACGGCAGCTTCACCGCCAACATGGCCATGCACAATGCCGATGTGATCTTCGCTGTCGGTGCGCGTTTCGACGACCGTGTGGTCAACGGCCCGGCCAAGTTCTGCCCGAACGCCAAGATCATCCATGTCGACATCGACCCTGCGTCGATTTCCAAGATGATCAAGGCCGACGTGCCGATCGTCGGCCCGGTCGACAGCGTGCTCAGCGAAATGCTCGGTATCCTCAAGGAAATCGGCGAGAAGCCTGACAAGGCGGCGCTGGATGCCTGGTGGAAGCAGATCGACGAGTGGCGTGGCAATGGCGAGCTGTTCCCTTACGACAAGGGCGACGGCAACGTCATCAAGCCGCAGAAGGTCATCGAGACGCTCTGCGAAGTGACCAATGGCGATGCCTTCGTCACCTCCGACGTTGGCCAGCACCAGATGTTCGCGGCGCAGTACTACCGCTTCAACAAGCCGAACCGCTGGATCAACTCCGGTGGCCTGGGCACCATGGGCTTCGGCTTCCCGGCGGCGATGGGCGTCAAGCTCAACTTCCCGGATCAGGACGTGGCCTGCGTGACCGGCGAAGGCAGCATCCAGATGAACATCCAGGAGCTGTCCACCTGCATGCAGTACGGCCTGCCGGTGAAGATCGTCAACCTGAACAACGGTGTGTTGGGCATGGTCCGCCAATGGCAGGACATGGCCTACAACGGTCGTCACTCGCACTCGTACGTCGAGTCGCTGCCTGACTTCATCAAGCTGGCCGAGGCCTATGGCCATGTGGGCATCCGCATCACCAGCCTGAAAGACCTCAAGCCGAAGCTGGAAGAAGCGTTTGCGATGAAGGACCGTCTGGTATTCATCGACATCGCGGTCGACCGCAGCGAGCACGTCTATCCGATGCAGATCAAGGATGGCTCGATGCGTGACATGTGGCTGAGCAAGACGGAGCGTACCTGATATGCGGCACATCATTTCCCTGCTGCTGGAAAACGAACCTGGTGCTCTGTCCCGTGTGGTCGGCCTGTTCTCCCAGCGCAACTACAACATTGAAAGCCTGACCGTGGCGCCGACCGAAGACCCGACCCTTTCGCGTCTGACGCTGACCACCGTTGGCCATGACGAAGTGATCGAGCAGATCACCAAGAACCTGAACAAACTGGTCGAAGTGGTCAAACTCGTCGACCTGTCGGAAAGCGCTCACATCGAGCGTGAACTGATGTTGGTCAAGGTCAAGGCCACCGGTGCCCAGCGCGCCGAGATCAAGCGCACCACGGATATCTTCCGTGGCCAGATCGTCGATGTAACCGCCAGCGTATACACCGTGCAGCTGAGCGGCACCAGCGACAAACTGGACAGCTTCATCCAGGCGATCGGCACCGCATCGATTCTCGAAACCGTGCGCAGCGGCGTTACCGGCATTGCCCGGGGCGACAAAGTGCTCAGCATCTAAATTCAAAAATTAGCGATGGCTCCGCAGGGGCCGAGATATAACCAGGGGTATTTTCATGAAAGTTTTCTACGATAAAGACTGCGACCTTTCCATCATCCAGGGTAAGAAAGTCGCCATCATCGGTTACGGCTCCCAGGGCCACGCTCAGGCGTGCAACCTGAAGGACTCCGGTGTAGACGTTACCGTCGGTCTGCGTAAAGGTTCGGCTACCGTTGCCAAGGCTGAAGCCCACGGCCTGAAAGTTGCCGACGTGGCTACCGCCGTCGCTGCTGCCGACCTGGTCATGATCCTGACTCCGGACGAGTTCCAGGGCCAGCTGTACAAGAACGAGATCGAGCCGAACATCAAGAAGGGCGCTACCCTGGCCTTCTCCCACGGCTTCTCGATCCACTACAACCAGGTTGTTCCGCGTGCCGACCTCGACGTGATCATGATCGCGCCGAAAGCCCCGGGCCACACCGTTCGCTCCGAGTTCGTCAAAGGCGGCGGCATCCCTGACCTGATCGCTATTTACCAGGACGCTTCGGGCAACGCCAAGAACGTTGCGCTGTCCTACGCCGCTGGCGTCGGTGGCGGCCGTACCGGCATCATCGAAACCACCTTCAAGGACGAGACCGAAACCGACCTGTTCGGTGAGCAGGCTGTTCTGTGCGGCGGTACCGTCGAGCTGGTAAAAGCCGGTTTCGAAACCCTGGTTGAAGCGGGCTACGCGCCGGAAATGGCCTACTTCGAGTGCCTGCACGAGCTGAAGCTGATCGTTGACCTCATGTACGAAGGCGGCATCGCCAACATGAACTACTCGATCTCCAACAACGCCGAGTACGGTGAGTACGTCACCGGTCCGGAAGTCATCAACGAAGAATCCCGCAAGGCAATGCGCAACGCTCTGAAGCGCATCCAGGACGGCGAGTACGCGAAGATGTTCATCTCCGAAGGCGCTACCAACTACCCTTCGATGACCGCCAAGCGCCGCAACAACGCCGCTCACGGCATCGAAATTATCGGCGAGCAGCTGCGTTCGATGATGCCGTGGATCTCGGCTAACAAAATCGTCGACAAGACCAAGAACTAAGTCTTATCGAAAGATGAAAAACGCGGCTTCGGCCGCGTTTTTTCGTTCTGGCAGTCAGCTTCTGGTATAAAGCAGACCAGTGGCCCGCCGTCAGAACCTGTTTCGCGGGCCCGTGTCGAACATTTTCCATCCTGTTGCAAGGTACCCTCCATGAGCGAACGTCCCGAAGAGCCGAACAAGCCCTCCGACGCCGAAAGCCTGCTACCTGTCGATGAGCACGTTGAAGAAGGGCATGACGCCGAAGGGCGCAAGGTGCGCCATCGCGGCATCTATCTGCTGCCCAACCTGTTCACCACCGCAAACCTGTTTGCCGGTTTTTATTCCATCATCAGCTCGATGAGCGCGCAGAGCGCTGGCGACCCACGCGAGGCGAGCAAGTATTTCGCCTTCGCCGCCATTGCGATCTTCGTGGCCATGGTGCTCGACGGCCTCGACGGCCGCGTGGCGCGTATGACCAATACCCAGAGCGCCTTCGGTGCCGAGTACGACTCGCTGTCGGACATGGTCGCCTTCGGTGTGGCTCCGGCCTTGTTGGCCTTTGGTTGGGCGCTGGGAGACATGGGCAAGGTAGGCTGGATGGTCGCCTTCATCTATGTGGCCGGTGCGGCGCTGCGTCTGGCGCGTTTCAATACCCAGGTCGGCACTGCCGACAAGCGCTACTTCATCGGCCTGGCCAGCCCGGCTGCCGCGGGTGTAGTCGCCGGTACGGTATGGGCGTTCAGCGACTACGGCATCCAGGGTTCCAAGCTGTCGTTCCTGGTGGCGCTGCTGGTGGCTGCTGCAGGCATGCTGATGGTCAGCAACATCAAGTACAACAGCTTCAAAGAACTGGACCTCAAAGGGCGCGTGCCGTTCGTGGCGATCCTGGCTGTGGTGCTGGTGTTTGCCGTGGTGTTCAGCGATCCACCGCGCATCCTGCTGCTGATCTTCCTCGCCTATGCGGCATCGGGGCCGATCCAGTTCCTGCTGCGCGGTCGTCGGCGCAAGGCGTGATAATTATTTAACGTTGGAATAACCCTCCGGCTCCATAGTCTTACTGGTACATCCGTTATCCAGTGCTGTGGAGCCGACCATGCTCATCAAGCTTCCCAGGTCTTCCGACTGCAAGGCAGCGGAGATCACCCCCGAAGGCATCTACCTTTCCCGGCGTACCCTGCTCGGTGGCTCATTGGCCGGCCTGGCCCTGGGCGCTTTACCCGTTGCGGCTAGCGCGGTTGAAGTATCGCGTTATACCGATGTGGAGGCCGGCTCCGCGCCAGCCTGGTTTAGCGACAAGCTCGGTGCTGCGCGCTGGCAGGCAGTGACGGTCAAGGACGAGGCGATCACGCCCTTCAAGGATGCCACCCACTACAATAACTTCTATGAGTTCGGGCCTGACAAGGGTGACCCGGCCGCCAATGGCGGCAACCTGAAGACCGAGCCCTGGTCGATAGTGGTGGATGGCGAGGTGGGCAAACCGGGGCGCTACGCGCTGGAAGATTTCGTCAAACCCTATCAGCTTGAAGAGCGTATCTACCGGCTACGTTGCGTCGAGGCGTGGTCGATGGTCATTCCCTGGCTTGGCTTCCCCTTGGCGCAAGTCCTCAAACAGGTCGAGCCGACCTCGAAGGCGCGCTACGTGCGCTTCGAGACGCTAAAGGATCCGCAGCATATGCCCGGGCAGCGCTCAGGTTTTGCCTTGATCGACTGGCCCTACAGAGAAGGCTTGCGCCTTGATGAGGCGATGCACCCTCTGGCTATTCTGGCGGTAGGGATGTATGGCCGGGAGCTGCCCAATCAGAACGGCGCACCGTTACGTCTGGTGGTCCCTTGGAAGTACGGCTTCAAGAGTATCAAGTCGATCGTGCGAATCAGTCTGGTGGCCGAACTGCCGGGGACGACTTGGCAGGGGCTGGCACCCGATGAGTATGGCTTCTTCGCCAATGTGAACCCGACCGTTGACCATCCGCGCTGGACTCAAGCCCGCGAGCGGCGCTTACCAAGCGGCCTGTTCAGTCCGAATGTGCGACAAACACAGATGTTCAATGGCTACGCCGATGAAGTGGCGTCGCTGTATACCGGGCTCGATCTGCGGAAGAACTATTGATGCGCTATCCCTGGTTTCGGTTTGCCATCTTTATAGTGGGGTGCCTGTTCCCCGCGTGGTGGTTGTACGAGGCAGCGATGAATCTGCTGGGGCCGGACCCCGGGAAGATCATGATGGATCGGCTTGGGCTCGGCGCGCTGACATTTTTGCTGGTAACGCTGGGCATGACGCCACTGCAGAAGATGACGGGGTGGTCAGGCTGGATCGTGGTGCGGCGGCAGCTGGGGTTGTGGGTGTTCGCCTATATCGTGCTGCATATCCTGGCCTATCTGTTCTTCATGCTCGGGCTGGATTGGGGGCAGTTGGCGGTTGAGCTGCGCAAGCGGCCATACATTATTGTCGGTGCGCTCGGCTTTCTTGGGTTGCTGGTGCTGGCGGCTACCTCGAACCGATATAGCCAGCGGCGACTGGGGGCGCGATGGAAGAAGCTGCATAAGTTGGTGTACGGGGTGCTTGGGCTGGGACTGCTGCATTTCCTGTGGATCGTTCGTTCGGATCTGAGGGAGTGGGCTATCTATGCATGCATGGCTGCTGTGCTGATGTTGATGCGGGTACCTCTGGTTTCGCGTGTGCTTCCCAGGATTGCCCGGAAGCAGGGAAGGGCGGTTTGAGAATGGGGCTGGCCGGGTACCTGTTTTGAGCCTTTCGATTGGAATATTTCAAATAAATGAAATTAACGGTTGACGGGGTTTCGAATCCCCTTATAATGCGCCCCACTTCCAGCGACATCGGAACGACAAACTCCTTGAGATTCAATGAGTTAAGTAGTTAAGGTGATGTTGGAAGGGCTTCGATCGAATGATCGATAGCGGTGAGATGAAGGTTGACAGCGGTTTTAAACGCTGTATTATTCGCCTCCCGCTACGAGTGATCGCAGCGAGCCAAGTGTTTGAAGCTAAACGAGTTTCTCGCAAAAACTTCAAAATAAACGCTTGACAGGCTCTGAGGAAGGCGTAGAATGCGCGCCTCGGTTGAGACGAAAAGCTCTTAACCAAACGCTCTTTAACAAATCGAATCAAGCAATTCGTGTGGGTGCTTGTGAGTACGGACTGATAGTCACAAAGATTATCAGCATCACAAGTGACCATGCGAGAAATCACATAGTCATTT